>WFTN01000354.1 GCA_015485455.1 Planctomycetota bacterium
ATATTTAGGAGTTGGCCAAACTTCCCCCCTGTTGGGCAGAGCGGCTACTCTTGACGCACATCCTATCTATATTCGACCCTTCCGTCGACCTGCGATTTCCTCCTTCTTGCTTATGGGTGTTGCCTTAAGTCCTTTGCCTTCAGTTTCTTGTGGCATTTTTAGCTTTGTGTCCCCTGTTCTCCTCTTACCCGGGGCACTCCAATTCCAAAAGGAAGTTGACACAAAAAAACGTTGGAGTGATGAGCTTAAGTGCTTATCACTCCAACGCTTATGTCATAGTGCCGGAGGGGGGACTTGAACCCCCACTCTCATTACAAGAAATGGATTTTGAATCCATCGCGTCTGCCGATTCCGCCACTCCGGCGTGGGGGCATCATGGTATCCGAAGAATTTCTCCATTCAAGAATAGCTGATAGAACCTTTGGCAAAATATTCGACGCCGTGGACGAAGGCTTCCAGGTTGGCTTACTCTTTCTGATCTGAGAAGTGGCAGCCGGGACCAAAGATAAACGTGTATCATGAGTCTAAGGCCCTCGGGCAAGACTCATGTGCGGATTTAGGAAGTTGGCATGTTCGGACAGTTTCTCAAGCTAAGAGAGGCTCAGAAGGCTTTTCGCGACGGGTGTTACCATGATGCTCTGCGTATGGCAGAGGACCCGGATATTGCGGAGCACCTCAAAGCTATTGCTCTTCGTGCCGCTTGTCTCGAAGCCTTGGGCAAAGAGGCTCGAGCCCTTGAAGATCGAGGCGAGCTGACCTTGGCGGTGGCAGAAATAAAAAACATTGCTGCCCATGAGGCCACACCGGAAGCGGACGACAGGGCAAGTGCCTTGGTAGAACGTAAAAAGGACCGAGATCAACTCAGTGAGCGAGTGAGGGCCCGGCTTTTTCGTGCCAAGCTTGACGTGGGGAGGGGCGACCTATTGAGTGCCCGCCAAGTCATCGAAGCCATCGATAGGGAAACCCGCTCAGATGAAATGGAAGAGTTGTTGCGTGAGATTGACAAGCGCACCAAAGGGGCGACCACCTTGGTCGAAAAAGCCAAGAAAATCTGCGGGAAAGATCCGGCGACCGCCGAACGCTATCTCCTCGATGCGGAGAAGCAGCATCCACGGGCGGAAGGACTGATTGAGGGTTTTCGCGAGCTTTCTCATTCACGGGTCAAGCACTTGGTGTCGTCGAAAGTTGGCGACCCTGCTGTGCTTTCTTTCCTGATGGAATGGGCGCTCTTCAAACGTCGCCATTTGGACGGTGTACGGTCTGATTTGGATGCGGATGAGAAACAACTGCGCAAGTTCGTCCAGAAGAAAATCTCCAAGCACTTGGAGGATGGCAAACTTACCCAGGCGGAACGGCTCTTGGAGCGGCTCGCTGATTCAATCGGTCTTGATTCTGACTTAGCTGCCATCGAAGCAGGAATCCTGTCTTTGGAGTCAGGGAAAAATCGTCTGGCTCAAGGGGACTTTTCCGGGGCTTCTGCTGATTTGAAGAATGCCCTTGCCCAACTTTCCAAGAAAGTCGGCATGATTGCCACTCTCGAAAAAGAACTGAAGACAAAGCGCAAAGAGATTGATCCCTTGTTCGCCCAAGCTGAGGCTTGTTTGCGTCGAGGTGATTTGGCCCAAGCCAAGGGACAGTTGTTGGACGTGCTGAATCAGCTCCCCGGGCATGTAGGCTCCCTGCGTTTGCTTGAAATCGTCAATGAAAGGCTGGGCAAGAAGGCTAAAGTCTTGGTGGAAGTGCGGGCACTCATGGATCGACGGCGATTGGATTCGGCAAGACGCTTGCTCGAGGACTTGTTCGCGGATGGCGGGGATACCCATGAAATTTCGATCCTTATGAAGGAAATTGAAGTCCTGGAGAAAGCTGGGGATGGGGCTCCAGGGCCCAAGTGGTCCTTGGATGTAGCGACGATGGCCACCCATACCGCGGCCGAGATGAAACGCTGTGACGATGCCGGTCATGGGCCCTTGTCTCAGTGCTGGCTTCTAAGCGTGGAAGAACATGGCGAGCATATGGTCTTTGAATCTGACACTCTTGTCTTTGGCAACGCCGTGGCCCAAAGTGCCGACATTCTTGTCCTCGCCAACCTGGCGTCCAGACATGCCACGCTGACTCGAAAGACAAGCTTTCATGGTGGTGTGGCTTTTCGCCTGGAAGCCCTCGGTGGCAAAGAAATGGTCGTCAATGGCGAAAAGCTGTCCACTCACGATCTGAAGTCTGGGGACGAAGTGAGGCTGGGAAGAGATTTTCGCTTCCGGTTCAACCAACCCAATGAGCGATCCAAAGCAGCGGTCTTGGAGCTCATCTCAGGACACGATGTGATGGGGGCCAGGCATGTCATTCTAATGCCACCTGTAGGGAGGGCAGGGTCCATTCGGGTGGGTCCATTTGACGA
>WFTN01000355.1 GCA_015485455.1 Planctomycetota bacterium
GTGGATGGCTGACCAGGCCCGCTCAGGATTTCGTTACGGCCGTGGTTTTTGGCAGCGAGTCATAGCCTATGACCCCACAGTCAGACCTAAGTCGCCGAAGAAATTGCAAATGCCGTTGGCCTATTGCTTTCAAGGTGCTGGCCATGTCTACATGCGTTCCAAGTGGAATGACCCCAACGCGACGTGGGCGTTCTTTGGTGTTGGTCCTCATCTTGCTGGCCATGCTCACGACGATGAAGGGCATTTCTTGATCTCGCAGCGGGGTGCCTTGGTTACTAAGGGAGGGGGCACGAGTGGGAACGATGACGATCACTACTGGGGTGGTTCACTCGTATTTAACATTGTCACCATTTTTGACCCCAAGGAAAAATTTCGGCGCAATCGGCAGAACGAAAATGACGGCGGCCTCCGTCGACATGTCTATACCAACAAGGAAGTTCAGCGGGGGCGTCTTGTTGGCTATCAACATCAAAAAGAATTTACCTATGCTGCTGGTGATATCACGGAAGGTTACCATGAAGACAAAGCTCGGGAAGTGACACGACAACTTCTGTACCTACGCGGTGACCAAGAGTTTGTCGTGGTGTTTGATCGTGTGCGGTCGACAAAATCAAGTTTTGTCAAACACTTCATGTTGCACATTCCAACCAAGCCTCAAGTCAATGGAAAGGCAAATGTGGAGGTGCCCGACCATGTCATTGCCTATCAATCAGATTCTTTGGTGGCTACTTGGTTGAGTCTCCCAGATGACTACGGATCTCAAGTTGAAGTCTTGTCCAAAGGGCGCAGTCGCATGTTCATGAAGACTGTACTTCCCAAGGGTGCCATCCTCACAGCTCGGGGAGGGGAAGGGTATGATTCTTGGGGGCATCCTCTTGAAAAGACGGCTCAATATAATCATGACCGAGCGGGAGGCAGGAAGCGAAAAAAGACCCCCGTGGCTCCTTGGAGGTTAGAGGTCGCGGCTCCTCGAAGTAAGCAGACTTACTTTCTTCATGTGTTTCAGATTGCGGATGAGCGGACGAAGAAAATGGTCCCGGTCAAAATACTCGAAAGCGGATCCCGGGTTCGAGTTCGCTTTGGTAAACCGGGGAAGGTGTGGGAGGTGACTTTCGCCGGATCTGGGAAGCTTCTGGGCTCTCTCAAGTCACCTCGAAAAAAGACCTTTAGACTTGAACCAGCATTGAACCTCCAATCCCAATACAGATTTTGGGATGGCGTCGTCGAAAATGCCGGAGGTAAGTAGAGGGGTGGTTTGCGGCTATGTTCACCCAAACTGAGGAATGGGCCGACTGGATTATCGACGACAGTTGCGCCTTTTTCCTCAGCCCAATTGCAATTGCTTGATGGGAGTTTTGATGCTGGTAGGAGTCTCGCCCATATTGGGTACGACGATCTCCATTAACGCCGATCCAGCTCTCAAGATGTCCATCGGGATTCAATTGATCTAAGGGATAGTGGGGCTGGGGGATCGGCGGACCAAATCCTATTTAACGGTTATGCGAAACCTTCGCCTGCCACTTGGAGCACCGCGGGTGGCATTCTCTGAACTTTGATCCAACCAGTGGGCCGTTTAATCTGGGTCCTTATTTCACTGTGTTGATCGGCGACTTTGTTACTCAAGCCTTTGAGAGGGTCAGTGCACCATGAAACCGCGACGAAGGCAACAAATGAATGAATAGCAAACCATGATCTGAACCACTCAGCGAGCGACTCTTAGGTCGATGCGGTGAATACGGGTTGTGGGGCCCCAGGTCATGAGACCCAAGCGAGATTTGGACAAGACGGGACGTACGTGGACATGATCGAAGACGATCTTCCCGTCGATGGTTACGGTGACCTTTGGCCCGATTCTCTCGATGACTAAGAGCCTTGTCCTGGATTCTCCGAGTTTAGGAAGATCAAGTCCTTTCGTTGCATAAAGCAGGCGATCATAGCGCTCCATGCGACCTTTGAGGTTATTTCTGCCAGAAGGGTGAAGGATAAGAGTGAGTCCTCCCAACCCATCTCGGCCCCCGTCGCCGTCAAAGCAAATGCCGATTTTTGGAGCTGCGGCTGAGGTTGACTCCAACTCGATCTTGAGTTGAAAGTCTCGCATGTTCTTGGTCATCTTCTTTTTTAGCCAGAGAAGATTTGATGGGGAGTCTTTGGGGAAACCAGGACGCACAGTGTATTTTCGCCAGGCAACCCGGCGACTGGTTTCGGTGCCAGCGAGTGTCTTGTTGATCACTTCGAATTGGCCTACTACCCGGTCGAACTTGCGTGCAGCGCCGCGGGAGGTGAAACGGAACTTGAGGGGCTTTTTCCACTTTGTCTCTTTGGTTTCCCTGGCTTTCACTGCTGGTTGATCGTCTGCCATGAGCAAAGGAAGAGCAGTGCCATTCGGTCTTGTGATGGCGCAGATCATCCCTGATGCTCCTCTCCGGTTCTTCACTTTGACCAAAATCTTGTTGCGGCCACGGCGCAAAGAAACAGGGAAACGGATGGCATCGGGCAGTTTAGCAAAAGGGCCACGCCAAGCCGTTCGATCAGACCCATTGTTGCCGCGGGTGTGGTACTTACCGATCAATTCGTCGTTGACGAAGAGGGATACGTCGTCGTCGGCGCGTAAATGAAATAGGACATTCTCGGCTTTGGGCAACGACACATGAGAGAGTGCATAGATTGCCGTATAGTCTTGATAGTTAAATTTGTATTCCAACCAGCCATGGGCCTTTTGGAGCACTGGTCCGTCTTCGGTGGGAGAAATCCACTTACAAATGTTCGAACCCGAGTTATAGGCCTTCTTGAAGTCGATTTCCCATTCCGGGGGGAACACTTGAACATCAGCATCCGCTCCTTCTCCTTTGAATGGTCCAATGACACGCCAATCAAAGAGTATGCCTAAATCTTCAGCGGCAATATTGGTGATTTCTTCCTTGTTGTCGGAGACTCGTGCCATCACTTCGATGAGGTGGCGGAAATCAAGATCTCTGGACACGGGTGAATTGGGGAATTTCTTCGGCGTGTCGTTGTCTTCGAATTCGTCGTAGGACTTCTGGGCGTGTGCTAAGTATTCTCTGCGGATAGCTTCCCGGTCACTTTCTACTAAAGGGAAACGGAATTTGATGAGATCATCAAAAATCCAGTCGCCGAATGCTGACATGAGCTCGAAGGCCACTCCCCGGACCAATGTTTGCTCTCGCCCATCTTTAAGAGAAATGTTGCGATAGGATCGAAAGAACTTGCGGTAGGGACTCCAGTCCAATTTGCCTTTTGTCTTCTTGGCCGCCTTTTGCACGAAGTGAGTGAAGAAACCTGCGCTGGGGGCATAGTTGGGGATTCGCCAATACTCAAGATCTCGGTCAAGGTAGTCATCCTGGAATGCTTGCCTATAGCTCCTGAACCTTCTGCTAGCTTCTTGCTTTTGGCCAATCATGTGGAAGGCATAAACCGCCCCGAAGTCGGCCAAACCTTCTCGCCATCCTGCAATGATGGGAGAGGTGTCATCGACGCAGTGACTAAACTCATGGTAGAAAAGGCCCGTATCGAGTCTTTGCTTGGAGCGATTCGGGTCGGCTCTTCCGATGTTGATGGTCTTGCCGCCTCCGGTTCCCCCGCCGAAATCCCACAGTTCTTTGAAGTAAACGGTGACGCGGTCGCCATCTGGGTTTGGCCGCCGCCCGAAAAGATCGGTGATCAGGATGTAAGCCACATCAAAGCGAAGAGCGGATTCGTCGCTGATCCCCGCGAGTAGTTTCTGTGGGCCAATGAGGATGAAATTCTGTGTTGAGCGGGTGGTGGTTCGGCGCCAGCACCCGTGGTTGACGGCGGCATCCACCATGGCTGATTGCTCTGGAGGGATGGACTCGAGCATAGTCTCTTTGACTTTTTCTAACTGAGCGTAAGCATCTCTTCGAATGCCTGCATTGTCGTCAAGCCGTAGCTCTCGCAGGAGATGCCTGGCGATGGCGAGGCGTTTCTTTTTGATGTAGAAGTCGGCTCTCTTGAGCAACTTCTTACCCTCTAACTTGGAAGATTCAGATCGGGCCAAAGATAGGTCGTCTTCGCTGATGGTCTCGAATATCTTACGTTTCGTTTCTTGTTTTGACTTTTCGCGTCGCTCGGCTCCTGCCAAGTCGCCCATGACAGCAGCATCGCCAGCTTCCTTGAGGCTGCCACCGATGGCGTCTAAGATTTTGATCGAGGCGTGATACTTTTTGCGGTCAAAGAAACGACCAGCGATTTGCCGCAGATAACGGGTTTTTTCGTTGGCGATTCTGGTGGCGACGATTTGTTTTTCGACGCCATTGATGGGGCGGGGGGCGAGTTTCTTAAATGAAAGAAGTGCTCGGAGGAAGTTGCGCTTCCAGGTGTCGGTCCTTGCTCGACGCATGCCCAACTCAAGAACATCCCAAGCCGCAACCGTGTTGCCAGACTTGTGAAGCCTCAAACCACGATCAAGAAGCGCTTGGCTGTCTTCCTCGCCGTCTAAAGCACCGATGACAGGGGCGTTCATGAAACCTGCGGTTTGAAAAACGTCACGGCCACCAGAGGCTCCCAAGACGGGGATGTACTTTCGGCTTCTCGGGTCTTGGAAACAAACGTGGAAAGTTATGGTGTCGGCGCTGCCCAACTTGGCTTCCATGGGAAA
>WFTN01000356.1 GCA_015485455.1 Planctomycetota bacterium
AATCAACACTCTTCTTGGCACGCTTGACAGATATCGTGGCTGCTTCAACGAACACGGCGCACGCTCTATTGAAGGTGATGAGATTTATGAAGACTACTTCAAGGGGGACCGTGCGTGGTTCTCAGACTCTTCGGATAGCGAAAAGGAAGCCTTCCGGTCCAAGATGACTTTCGCGCATCCTGACAATAGCGGAGAGATTCTGTTCTGCCCTTTTCATGGCAAAGTCAGTACGCAGACGATCAGAATCCACTTCACCTATCCCATCGCCAAGACAATCCCGTTGTACGTCGTGTACATCGGACCGAAGATCACGAAGCGATAGTGGACACTCGGATGCCGCATTGGAGCGTGACGCTGATACCCGGCGGTGACCGGATGACGCCACATTTTCTGCACTTACGCGCACGACTGGCGAGGCTTGGATGGGCGCTGTCTTGACCGAAAGATCATTCCACCCAAGACCTTGAAGCTTGTTGGGCTGGGTCCAAAAAGTGGATTGTGACAGAAAGATCGTTGACGAATACACTGTCAGCTATCCGTGTTCTCTGAAGGGATAGCAGCCAACTCCCAGTAGAAACCACGAGCACCAACGTGCACTAACGCCCCTGTATGGGTCCCCTCGGGCATTGATGGCCCACAAGACTTATTCCACCAAGCCCAGAATGAAGAAGGACGGTCTGGATTACCCGGCCTCCGCCTCCCGCACCATCTCCCAAGCCTCAACGCCCAACTCCTCAGCCAAAGCCACCACCACCCCCAAAGACGGTGATTTCAGGCCCCTCTCCAGAAATGACACATAGGTCCGGTGAAGGTCGCAGTTGTGCGCCAACTCTTCCTGGGAGAGTTCTGCCGCCAGCCTTAGCCGTCTGAGGACTTTGCCGAAGGCCTTGTCGAGTTTTGGATTGCTGTTTGCCACACCCAGAATGTCTGGGGTAGACACGTTTTGCGCCACAGACTATAGTATTCAGAGTATCTTTTGGCGAGAGGAGCAACCCACATTCGTTGCTCACCACAAAAAACAAAGAAAGGTCATATGCTCATGAGTGATGAGACTGGCTCCGATCTTGACGGTCGGTTGGACGAATTCGGAATGACTGAAGAGCAGACACAGGCAATTCAGAAGCAGTTGAGGAAGCGCATTGGTGGGCCGCCAAACATTGCTTTCATGGGGCAATCCGGTGTCGGCAAGTCGAGTCTATGCAACGCCATCTTTGGGAAAGACGTCGCGCTTGTCAGTGACGTCGACGAGGGGACCCTCAAGGAAGAGTCCTACGAGCTTAGCCTTGGCGATGATACATCGATACGACTGTTCGACCTTCCAGGAATCGGTCACAACGTCGGACGCGACGGTCTCTACCGAAAAATGTACAGGAATATCCTCCCAAGATGCGATGTGGTCCTCTGGCTGTTCAAGGCAGATTCAAGAGCAAACGCCGCTGACCAGAAGGTGTTTGGTATGGACATTCTTCCGAATCTGAAGTCTGGGACTCCCGTTATCCCTGTGATTACGCAGTCCGACAAAATCGACCCTTCCTTCGAATGGAACAACGATGCTTTCGAAGCTGGCCCCACTCAGAAAGAGAACTTAGCGACCAAACAAGCGGCCGCAGCCAAGATCGTAAAGCGTGAACCCAATGATGTCGCGGTCATTGCCATTCATACCCTCCCAGATCAGAGGAAAATACTGGGTGTCAAGGAGCTCGTTCAACAGATCATTCACGAACTACCACCACATCGGCAGCACGCGACGTTTCGTCACGTCAAAGAGCAAGCTACATCAGCGAGGGCGAAAAAGGAAGCCGAGGAGGGACTCTGGACTACCGTGAAACGGGTAGTGCAGGATTTCCTTGTCAAACAAGGCCCAGTCATCTTGGAAGAGGCAGGGAAGGCGTTAATGCGCTGGTGGACGAAGAGCAAGAAAGTCTGACCGTTGCATCGGATGCGTCGACCCCTCCCCCATAAGGAACGTAACTGTCGGGTTCCTCAGAATCGATAGCGGGCGCAAAGCAAAGAAATGCCGTTGATTGAAATTGGCAGCTGCGCGCCCCACGCCTAAAGATCGACCACCTGGTTTGGTACAAGAACAACATGAAGAATGACCGTGACAATTCCGCAAACATTGCTCCAGGCTCCATCATCAAACGCGACCTTGATGGTTTGCCGGGCACGGCCATGTTTCATGTGGGCATCTATATTGGCAAAGGTAAGGTGATTCACTTCAACGGTGAATGGGGAAGTGGCGCAAAAGCGCACATTGAAAAAACGACCCTCAGCGCATTCTCTAAAGGCCGGCCCGTCAGAGTCCATTCAGCGCCAAAGAATCCAACTCATGGAAAGGCGGTCGTCCGAAAAGCCAACCGAGCGATCGCCAACCCTAAAGGATGGGACGGGAAGTACAACTTCGCATCGAACAACTGCGAGGACTTCACC
>WFTN01000357.1 GCA_015485455.1 Planctomycetota bacterium
AGCGAAATAACCTGCTTCTTCCCGAGGATCGCGGAAATCCTTGAGTGTGGTGCCCCCGACTTCGATGGCCCGGGCAAGGATCGTCTTGATCGATTGGACCAGTTTCTCCAAACGAGGAGCGCTGATACGACCAGCGGGGCGGTGTGGGTGGATTCCACAATGAAAAAGCGCTTCGCTGGCGTAGATGTTGCCCACTCCCACGACGATTTTCGAATCCATGATGAAGTTTTTGATGGGCCGCTTGCGATTTCTGCATTTGACCTTGAGGTAGTCCTCGCTGAAATCTTTCAAAAGGGGTTCTGGGCCTAAATCTCGCAACAAGCGGTGAGTGTTCAGTTCGCTTGTCTTGACGGATTCCAAAACACCGAACCGCCTGGGATCAAGAAAACGAAGCTCCTTTTTGCCGCTGAGGGAGAAAACAGCATGGGCGTGTTTTTCTTGAGGATGGTTTGGGTTGCAGAACTGAAATCGACCGGTCATTCCCAGGTGGGCCATGAGATTCCAACCGTTCTGACATGCCAAGAGGAGGTACTTGCCCCGGCGATAGATGGCGGTGATTTCTTGCTGGCCCAGTGTTGAGATGAGTAAATCGGTGTTGACCGGGTAGCGCAGACGAGGCTCAAAAATATGGACCTCGTTGATTCTGCGCCCAACCACAAGAGGCGTGAGACCACGTCTGACAGTCTCAACTTCCGGCAGCTCAGGCATTCTTGCTGCCTATCGGTTTTCGAGGCGGTCGAATAGGGCTTGGGCTCTTGTCCAATCTTCTTGGAAGCTCCCTGGAGAGGGAGAGAGTCTGCGCCAATTGGCCACGTCGGTCCATGAGGTGTTCGAAATGGTAGCGAGATCTTCTCGATCTTGGTTGAGAACGTGTTCTTCAAGCCAAGGCGTGAAAGTTGTGTTGTTTGCAGTGAGCTCTTCCAAGGTTTCGATCCGTTGGAGGATTCGGTGGTAGGCCTGCTCTTGGGCAGCGGCGCGCAGCTGCACTTCTGATCTCTCCAGGTGTGTGCCTCCCACAGGTGGTAATGATTCTTGGTCGATACGGGCTCGCTTTTTCGTCTGAGCTTCAATGAGTTGGATTTCAGAATCGGAGATGAGGGATTGGGCCACAAAGGTCCTGAGTTTCTCGGCCCGATGAATCGCTAAGTCAGCAAGTCCCCGAACACGAATTGCCATGGTCGGTTGTTTCTCCCAATCGGGAGTGGCACGAATGGCTTGGTCCAATTCCGTGTAGGCACTTTCAAAGTGTGCCAAGGTTGCCGAAAAGGCCTCTGGGTCAGGAGTCGGTGGGGCGACAGGTTCACTTGCACATGCGCCCAAAAGAGCAAGAGCGAAAGCTACTGTGAGAACGTTCAGGCGATTCATATCGATTCCCTATTTCTTCTTAGGCCTAAAAACCTTCACCACATCGTCTCTACCTTCAAGGAATGGTCCTTCAGCAAGATCAATGCAGTAAGGGATTGCTGGAAACACGGCATCCAAACAAACCCGAATTGAAGCTGGTTTGCCAGGCAAGTTGACAATTAAACTCTTGCCGACAATGCCAGCGGTCTGACGAGATAGGATAGCCGTTGGCACGTAGTCCAAGGAAACTTTTCTCATCAATTCTCCGAAACCAGGGAGAAGTTTGTCGCAAACTTCCTCCATCGCTTCTGGCATAACGTCCCGTGGTGATGGGCCCGTACTGCCGGTACTACAGATGAGTCCACAGCCCTGGGCCGCGAAGTCACGGACCGCCTCGATGATCGTCGGGATTTCATCGGGTACGACTTTAATTTCATAATCACATGGAGTTGCGATGTAGTCCCGCAGGCAGGATTCAATCGCTGGGCCAGATAGATCTTCATAGATCCCTTGGCTTGCCCGGTCGGACACGGTCAGGATACCGATTTTGGGTTTTATCTCAGTCATTTCAGTTCTTTAGGTTGCGGTTCCAGAAATCGAGCATGGTGGTAAACAGGTGGATTTGGGCTGGTCGATCGGAGATTCCGTGTTTGCGGTTAGGATAAATCATCATCTCAAAAACCTTTTGGGCCCGAATGAGGCCGTCCACAAAGGCATAGGTGTTTTGCACCTGCACATTGTCATCTGCGGTGCCATGGACGATCAAGAGTTTGCCATTGAGTTGAGGGGCCTTAGCCACTAAGTCGCAGGCGCGATAGCCTCCTGGATTTGACTGAGGTGTCTTGATGGATGATTCGGCCCACAAGGTGTCATAGTACTGCCAACGGGAAACCCCAGCGACAGCGATGCCCGCTTTGAATTCCTCTGACCCTGTCATG
>WFTN01000358.1 GCA_015485455.1 Planctomycetota bacterium
CGGCCCCTAAGTTTCAATCCACGCCCCCGCATGGGGGGCGACAGCGGGTAGTTTAACCTATGCCGAGACAAAAGGTTAGGAGGTGTATTTCGCCGACCCCAGAAGGAACCTCGAATTGAGACGGGCGATTGTGTTCTGCCTTGGCATAAGTTGCCTCGAAGATTGGGGTTATGGTATTCGCCAATGTGCCTGTGGAAGCATGTGTGATGAGGGTCGGCGATTGAGTTTTCCTCGATGCTAAGCAGATGGGCTTGGGGCTTCTCGCCGCGAAACATGCTGGCTTGAACTCACTTTTTCAAAGGATGAGCGGGCCGTCCAGATCAGGAACTGTCTTGGTTCCATGATGCTCTATTCGTTTTTTGTAGTTGGCTCCCAGGAAATAGAAACGAAGGCTATCTTCGGCGAGGTTGGCTTCTGTCAAGAGTTTGATCCGAAGGTCTGTCCAGCGATTTGGATCCACGATACATTCAAAGACGGAGTTTTGTACCCGTTGGCCGAAGTTGCAACAAACCTTAGCAATTCTCCGCAATCGACGTCGACCCGCTGCGTCGACTGTTGACACGTCATAACTAACAACGACTAACATGAGCTCGATTCCTTCCGCTCTATAATCATCGCCACAGGAATGGTGGATAGTTGTCCAAATCCCCACGAATGTGGCGAGCCAAAAGTCTCGCTTGAATGTGGATCATCATGCCCACAGTCATTTTCTCGTTCAAGAAAGGATGTCGAATCTCTTTTTTCTTGCGTTCCTGATAGGCGGCGAGAACATCGCCACGGAGTTTATCTTTCATTATGACACCACCAGTTTCGCCAAGTTTGAAGTCCGTGCCCTTGACTTGACCACGGTTGACCATGGTCAAGACCAGCCTGTCGCAAAGAAAAGCCCGAAACTCTTCCATGATGTCTAAGCTCAGGCTTGGTCGGCCAGGTCGATCACGATGAAGAAAACCGACTTGAGGGTCCAAGCCGACGCTTTCGAGAGCACCACTGACGTCGCTGACAAGCAGTGTGTAGAAAAAAGAAAGAAGCGCGTTGACAGGATCTTCCGGGGGGCGCCTGCTTCTCTTCGTGAAACGCAGTTTTGGGTCTTTCGTGCGAATCAGGTGGTCAAGAACCGAGAAGTAGGTACTCGCAGCTTCTCCTTCATGTCCACGGATTGAATCAAGATCGTGCCCTGAACCTAGTTGAGTTGCGGCCCCAGCCAATTGGTTGATCGCTTTTTCCAATTCCTCTCGTTTGCGGCTGTCGCTTTGAAGCAGTCTGGCTCGTTGCAAGGCGCGTCGTCCATTGGCGATCTTGGCGGTCACAATTGCTGTCGCTATTTTTGCACAGCGGAATCGGTCATCGGCGATTCGATATTGCTCGCGTCGTAAGAGAACATTTCCGCTCACCGGCCCTTGAACCCGCGCCAAGAACTTTCCGTACAGTGACAAGAAGGAAATCGCGATGCCCCGGTCGGCTGCCGCCCCCATTAGAAATGGACTGCAAGATACTTGCCCAAAGCAGACGACGGATTCCAACATGTGCATGGGGACTTTTAGTCGAGTTTCGCCTTCTACTTTGGCTACCAAGACTTCTCCGTCTTTTGACAAGTACGCGCCTTGCGTGGTGACGAAAAGAGTATTCAAGTGAGACTTCAAGAGTCAACTCCTTCATCGGAAGAGGGGGCATCAATTGCATTGGCCAAGTACGCTTGAACGTTTTCGCGAAGATCCAAGAGTTCGGGCATACAGATGTCCTTCAATGAGCAACTACGACACTTTGGTCCAAATTCGGCTTTTGGAGTAGTTTTCGAGTTCAGGAGCCCGTGGAGCTCATGGCAAGCATCGATGGTTGTCGATCTCAATTCGCTGTTAAGCTCTACGGCAGTCCGGCGACCTGATGTCCCGTAGTATAAAGCACCGAACTCGATTCGTGTGTTGAGCCTCTCTTCTAAGCAAAGTGCTTGAGCACAGAGCTGAATTCTGTCGCAGTCGTTTTTCTTCGGCTTACCTCTCTTGTACTCCACCGGTGAAACGGTCCAGTGTCCAGAAAGATCTCGAACACTGAAGTCTAGTTGCGAGAAATCAACGGCGTCTGTTCTTGACCCTCCATCGGATCGGTGTAGTTCGACAACATCCGCTATGCCAATGAGCCCGAGTTCGTATGACTTGAGTGATAAACCCCGCAAGATGATGACATCACCTCGACGCTCTCGGCGGGCACCGGCCTCATCGACTTTTCGATGCAGCCGATGCCCTTCGAAAGTGAGACTGTTGTCTGCCCAAACTTGTTCAATGTGGATGAGCGCGCATTGTCTCTTGCAAAATGCCAAATGTTGCAGAGCTGAGATAGGACGAAGATCTGAATCTTCAAACATTCTCATCGTCATTTCCACACACATTTTTCAATCAAGGTGACACCGTCGGGGATTTCTTCTGCGGCAATTTTGATTTGGTAGTCACCAAATGAGCGGGGGGGTGAATCCTCGTCTGTGGTTCTGCGAATCTTGACGAGATCAAATAGTCTGTGTGAAGGTGCCTCTCCCAACTCGCTTTTGTGCTCAAAGACGATGAGCTTTCTCATCGCCATTGAACCGGCTGGGCGGGCCGCCGATTGGTCGAATTGGAAAGCGTTTTCCAGAGATTCCCAAAGGGTGTTCAAGTCATCTTCCCCGAATGAGGTTTGTTTGGCGAGGAATGGGTTCACGAAACCATGACCCGAATAGAGGGCGTAGGGCACGGTGAATTTTCGTCCGATTGTTCTCTCTTTCTCTAAATCTTTCTTGTTGGTGACCGAGCTCCGCGTAATGGCATGCTCATTGATGATGATCGGATCCACTGATCTTGCGAATGAAAGTTGGACTGGACCTCGAACCTGCCCGCAGTTAACTTCAGTGCTCATGACAGCGCCAAAAGTCCGAATGTCGTAGAAATTCTTGCACATGAAGTCTGTCAGTGCTCTTGCCTTGGCTTTGTCCTTCGGGAGTTTCTTGGACACAGATTTTTCGCCGATGTGTTGGTATCCTCTTTCATGGGTTTCGTTGAGGACTGCACCGTCGCGAAAATAAATCTCATGCCCAATCTCTTCACCCCGTGTCATTGCAACATAATTGCGAATTTTCCGTTTCATGCAGACGTCGGTGACAAGCCCATGTCCAGTTTCTGGATCCACTCGCGGAAGATTGCCCGCATCAGGGTCACCATTTGGATTCGCATCATGGACATCAAACAAGAATATAAAGTCATATCGTTTCATCATTTCTCCTCTCGGTTTTCAGTTTCTTCTTTAATCGTAGGTTTCTTGGTAAAAAAATCGTCCATTTGGTGGTAGTAACCAATCGCGAAGAGGCCTTGATTCTCCAATCTTAGATGAGATGGAAATTCTTCGCAGTTCTTTAAGATCTCCTGCACAAGCCTCTCCCGATTGACTCGCATTCCTCCTTTTAGTTTTGCCATGTGGTGCTGGTAGCCTCTGAGGAGACGGGGAAAAACAACACCGGGGGTTGCCGAGGCGGATGCGTAGAAACGGTCACGGATAGTTGAATTCAAGCCGGGCAATGCATCCAATTGGGTCTTTTCGAGTGCGGCAAAGAGTCTCCCCATTCGATATGCCACGTCGAGGCGACTTTTGTCTAAGGACATTGTGATCTCCTTTTTTAGGTTTCTGTTCAGATATCCCTTGATAATGGCTGCTTTCAGGTACGTGATTTTTCGTTCAACTCGCAGTCGCCGAATGACGCCGCTAAAAAGTGAGTGTGGATAGTTCGCGCCAGTAAGGACTGCATTGAGAAGTGGGCCTGCGAGAATTGGTGAAATCTCTTTTGACTCCCGAGCCGTTTCATTCAGAAGGGTCCACATGGGCGGGAATTCTGGATCGCCGGAGAAATTCTTCGATGGTGGACGCCGACCAACGATATTGATGTCGATGAAGTGTTGAGCCAAACATGTGACAAAGTCAATGATATGGCTTCGCAGGAAGAATCGCACTGACAGCCTTGCGGCATTTGGGGCTAACCCCAAGACATAGAAGTTCCCGTCGAATTGGGGATCATCTGAAATTGTGCCCGATTAAACTCCATCTCGAATGGCTTTGAAGAAGACATTGAGCTTTCCCCTATTCTCGATGTTTTGGGCATCGAGTGAGATGGGAGAACCTGAGGTGAACTCTGCGAAGATGTCTTCCAGAAGGTTCGGTTTGTCAGTCCAGAATACAAGGGTCGTATCTCCGAGTCTTTGCTTGTGTTTCGCAGACATGGGGCCATCAAGCAATGCATTGAGCGCCGAAGTGTACTTGCGTACGCACGATTCGGAAACGGGCGCGTTGTAGCTTTGCTCTTTGCCAAATGAGCGGAAGGCGTTTTTGTTGAACGAAACAATGCTTGCACCGCTAGAATTGGCTCCAGCGACTTTCTTGATTCCTGGATGGAGTCGGGCGATGGCAGTGACTTCACCGCTTAGCATGCACTGGCCCAGATTCTCGTTTTCGTCCTGGGGTGCATTGTTCTTGAACCACCGTTCGATTGCCTCTTCGTTGTGGATGAAGGACTCTTGACCAAGAATCTGGAATACCCCAAAATTGCTGAACATGCTTGTATCCAGGTTGAGGCTTGGCAGAGTACTGGGGTCCCAAGCCTTAAGGAAACAACAGATCGCATGGAAGCCGGGAGATTCGCTCCCTAGAGTGTCAAGCAGTTCAAGATGCTTGTTCCGGAATGCTTCAAAGCATTGAGTTGTTCGTTCAGGGTTTGTGTCGTCGAGTTTGAAGCCGATAGCGTATTGGCTAGCATCCCAGAGAAGATAGGGCTTTACCGAGCTTCCCGAGCGTCCCGTTGTTCCTGGGACCGAAAGTTGTTGGGCTTCGAGAAACTTGCCAGATGCGATTCGCATGTCCTGGAACTCGAAAAGATCCCCATTTTCCTGAAGGACAATCTTGAAGCTTATTTTTTGGCGGGTGTAGCCCGGCGGGGCGATGCCATAGTCAGGAGCGTCTTCTAGACGATCAAATAGTTCGCACAGCGATTGTAGAATCATCGGACGATCTCCTGTTCATGGCGCAGCTTGTTCAAGTCAATGACCCCGTCCACCATGGAGATGTTGAGGAATCTGGGCAGCGCCGTTACCCTTTGGCCGTAGCTTGATTCGACAATCTTCCCTTTTGCATCTGGAATGAAATCGATGTCATCAAGCATGTAACCCAAATTGTGGTAACCCGCCAACTCGGGTGGGCATTCTCCGATCGTTTCGACGAGCGAGAAGGAAGCCGTAAATTCCCGTGTACCAAGATAGGGGTGATGGAAATACTGCCCCTTGCGAGCACGCCGATTGAAAATGTCGAGGTGCTTAGCAACATTGTTTTCGTTGGTTGGGCTTGAGCTTTCAACGAGTTCAATGTGCGCTTCGATTACGTAGCGTACGTCTCTCAGAATCATGCCGGCTCGTTGCTGTCGGATCGAATTGACATCAACACCCAATTGCCCCCGCCCAGTCTTGAGAGCATTTCCAACACCCTGAGCACCTCCCGTCGGGATTGTCGATTCAATTTCATTGCGACGGATATGGGTGAATCTGATGGGGGCCAAGACGGTGATGCGATCCACGACCCAACGCATTTGGGGCTTCCAATAAATTGCTTCCAAGAGCCCCCGGGCAGCACTCGCGGTCATGACATCGTAAGACACGCGTTCAACTTTCATTTCTGGTCGATTGAATGCAGCGTAGTCGCCCCACACTTCGATTTTGATTCCGAAACTCATGATGAATCCTTTCTTATACCTGTAAGAAATCTTGCTCTGGGTCTAAGTTCAACCCTGTTTCTTGGTGATAGAAAATCTCAGCGCTAACTAAGACCGAATATCGTTCATGAACCAATTCGATGGCATGGCCAATGTGCTGATTCCAAATTCGCCTTGGTATCTTGACGACATATCTCTGTAGGCTCCGAAGCAACTTACGCTTCGGCACGTAGGCAGGCAAACGCAGCTCTTTGCAAAGCGAAGCGCCTTTTTCGTCGAAGGGGACAATGACGTCGCAGCTGTCGTCATCGATCAACTTGAATTTTTTCGCGATTGTGGCGAACCCGAAACTGAAAGGGAAATCGTGGTTGTTGTGTAAGACGCAATCATCAAGAATCGCTTTCGAATCCCATCGAGTTTTTTGGTCCCAATAGTAGAGCTGAAAATAGCGGTCCACAGTAATCAATTGGAGTGGGTCGGGATTGAGCGCCAATACTTGGGCGGCAGAATTCCGCCGGTCCGAAACAAATTTCTCGGCAGCACAATCCTCTGGTGAGAAAACATATAGGATGCCCAAAGCTTCCATCTTGCCTTCCCTATTGCATCGACCCGCAGCTTGAGCAAGTGAGTCGAGTCCAGTCATGGAACGAAAGACAACCGGGAAATCGATGTCGACTCCTGCTTCGATAAGTTGAGTCGAAATGACTCGGCATGACTCGTTCTGGTCGAGATTCTTACGGATTTTTCTCAGTATCTGTGAGCGATGTTCTGGGCACATCAATGCACTCAAATGAAAAGTGCCAGGTTCTTCCTTCAAGCTTTCGTACAACTTCTTGGCGTGCTTGCGAGTATTGACGATGCACAAAACTTGGCGTTCGGATTGAAGTCGAGGAATCAGCTCCATGTCCGACTGCGTGCCGATGATCCTTGTTTCTACCCGTCTGAGATCCGAGTAGAGTGAGATGGGGTCCGGGATGATCTCTTGAATTTCACGCAAACCGATTTTGAATTCCTTAGAGAACTTGATCGCTGGCTGGGTCGCCGTACAAAGCAAAACAGTGGAACCGAAGTCCTGGTAGAGGCTCTCAATTGTCTCCAAGCAGGGCTGAAGGTAGTCAACGGGAATAGTTTGAGCTTCGTCAAGAATAATGACAGCC
>WFTN01000359.1 GCA_015485455.1 Planctomycetota bacterium
AAGTAAAAAGGTCAGGAATGAAAGGCAGCAGAGGGCAAGGAGGAAAGACCATGGCACCAATGCCAAGAGGCACGGTGGTCACCAGCTCAAACTGCGCCTCCCCCACCATGCCAAAGATGGCGAAATTACTTGGCCCGGCTGCACTCATGGGTTGGGTCATGCCCACAGTGGAAGCTGTGCCCAAGGGCACCGATACCGTGCGAAACATGTCACCACTTGACCCATTCACTTCCAAAATGTCATAGGGCCCACCAGAAGTTTCCCCCACTCGTCCTGCAACGGCTGGGTGATAAGCAATGTGCTGAGCTTCGTAGCACCCCATATCCACCGCACTTCCCCGCACCCGAGGATTCCCATCCAAATCAACCGCATCATCAGCCAACCCAGGAGCTGGGGAAAGCCCCGCCCAAGTACCGCCGTCGACACCGACGGAACCGGGTTGTAAGTGGTAGTCACCGTTCAATGGGTCGATGAAGGTTGGGCCGACTAAGGTGGGTGCATTGCCTGGGGTTTCGATGATCGAGTTGACACTGCCGAAGATATTGAATCCACCACCAAACTGCACAACGGGATTCAGAGGAACACCACTGCCTACGATGGAGTTGCCATAGACCAGACTGTTCTCAAAAGTGGGGGCGCCTTGAATCACCGCGAGCGCATTCGACGAAAACGAGTTGTTTGCGATTGTGCAGTTTCGAATTGAAAGCCCGCTGGGTGTAGCCAGGGTCGTTGGAAATATAAGGGTCACCCCAAATCCAAAATTCCCCGCAAAAAGGCAGTTGTCGATGACTGTGGCCGTAGTAGCCTCAGCATAGATCATCGCGGAACCGAACCCAGTCGAAGTGCCATTCCCCATGAATCGGCAATGCCGCAACTCTATATACGGTCCAAACGACGGCCCCGGGGCATTGCTGGAGTAAAGGACACTCGCAGTATTGGTAACATTGTTTTCGAATTGGCACCTCACAAAACTCCCGCGACAAGTATCAAGGCGAATTGTCGCGTGCACAGACGAAAGATGATTTTCCACCACACAATCTTCAAGAGTCACTGACCCGCCAAATCTCGCGAAAATCGCATCATTGTCGCCACCGACGTTGTCACGGAAATGACAATTTCTGAATCGAGCGTCGCCCCCAAACTCCATATAGACAGCCCCACCTTGAAAGCTGTTGTTCAAAGTCAGTTCGCAGTTCCTGATGGTTGGCGAGATCGGGACCCCCACACTGAACTGAGGATTCCGAATAAAAATACCACCTCCAGAGGGCACTGGGGTCGTCCCTTGAAAAGCCAACTCACCGATTCCATTCGTCAGTGTGAAACCAGCAACCACCATGGCATTCGACACGGGAGCGCGAAAGCTGATACATGCGCCCGCGGCATTACCATCAATAATCGAGCTCCCAGCACCAGCCCCCACCAAACGAAAATCAACTTGAGGAATATCGAGATTCTCAACGTAAGTCCCCGCGGCCACCAAAACCAAATCCCCCGTTTGGGCCGCATCGATCGCCAACTGAATCGTCGGATAGGTAGCACTTGGCACATTGAGCGTCGCTTGAGAGGAAAGCATGGCGCTAAACCCGAGCAGACAAAGAAGACAAAACATCAAGAATCTCATTGTTTCCCCCCTACCGTGAAATCATCCAGAGAATATTTGCATAGGCTGGAAAACCAACCATGTTTCGATCTTCCGGTCCGACGGAATTTGCGAAATCCAAGAGCGTGTCCGTCCGGACGACACCCGGTGTGTTGAAAAGATCAGGGAGGTTCCTATCTGGGTCGAAGAGCGTTGGGACTTCGGCATAGTAAGTATTGATTCCAAAAACGATGTGTATCGTTTCCATCGGTGATGGGTCGTTCTGGTCCAGGTAGGAGATCGTCCCCAAAACAGGGAATGCATGGACAGACCTCACATCGAACCTCGCGCTCGGAGTCCACTGTCCGAGGTGATATTGAAAGAATCCTGTCGGGATTTCTGGCACAAGAAAAGTAGACTGCCACAGAGACGCCACGTTGCAATTCAAATTTCCACTGATCACTTGATGATGATAACGATTGACGTCTGTGATCGCCGTGCAGACGCAATCCTGCGATGTTGTAGTCGCATTGACTGTATGGCTAGTTTCGTAGAAACACTGTGGGCCAATTCTTGTGAACGTCATTCCATAGTTCATGACGGGTCCAAGAACCCGCGAAACGGTGCTGCGCACCGCGTCAAAGGGACTGTTGACAATATTAAGTGGAATCACCGGGTTCAAAAGAGGCACGGTAAAATCGAATCCTATCGGCGCAACCAAATGATAGGTCGTCCCCACATGTTTTGCCGGATTGCCATTCACAAGCGCTCGAGGGTTGATGGGAGTATCCAGATGGCTATGGCAACCGTCATAGTGGGTGAGAACGAGACTCGCTTGAAGCACCGGATCCACGGGAGGCTCGACAGAGCCGTTAGAACAACTAATGTCAATGTATCCATGCATCGCAGCCCGATTCCTGAAATCCGGCGTCCCGATCGACATACAATCAGGAACGAGAGGCGAAGCAGGCGTTGGGGTTGCAATCTCCATGTCGCCCATCAGGAGGTAGCGAACAAATTGTAGCGGAACACCGTTTGCATCGTTAGCCAACCAAGTTCTTGAGTACTTGCCCAAGATCCAACGCGAACGGTTGGTATTCATCATCGTCGCCGAAACATCGGTGCCAATGTTGAACACAAACGAACCAGAGGAAGTCTGCCCTGTGATCCTAAAAAGGACATCATCACAAGCCAGCTGCCCGGGAACTCCCATAGCAGTAGAAACCGGCGGCAACACAGTATTCATAGTGATGTTGATGACCAATTCCTCCTGGACTTCATCGATGGTATCGCAATCTGAAATCGCGGCCCATTGGGCAGCCATCGTAAGTCCAACTTGCTCGCCAAGAGTTGGCGTCAAGAACGCGGGACTTGGGACGAGATTTGTACAAGGTCCAACGTTATAACGATCATCCGCCTGCGGCGGACAGCTCGGTAACTGCTGTGCAACAACGTGCGTGCTTAGGAGCACGAACAACAAAACAATAAACTTAAACTCTCTCATCGCCAAACTTCCCTTCAGATTATTTGGCGTTTCCTGCCTGACGGCGAAGTCCCATGCGACCTCAATTCGCGCAACCTATCCGCAAACGAAATGGGACACATTTGGCCCAAAGGACCAGTCACATTTCCGCTTAGCCGCCATTTCTCAAGAACGCCAAGTCTTTGAAGAACACCCAACCAAGCTACGCTGCAAAGTCAGACAATGATCTTCTTCTCACTGAAGAGTCATATAACCACGTCCCCCCTGTACCTTTCCAAAGCCGTGTATTTCCCCCCTATGTCAAGAGAAAGAATGTAATTCACAAGAAAAAAACAACATCGATCTCGAACCCCCAGGCCCCTTGGCACCTATCACTCAGCTTTGTAAATCACAGCGTTGGTGGGCACGTAAACCCCGGGGGATTCTTCGATGATCCCTTGGAAGGTGAGGGTCACAGGAAAACCAACGGGAGGAAAAGGTGCAGAGACCCAAGGAGTGAGAGTGGAGCCAATGACTTGGGCGCAGGAGCCGCCAAAGTTATTGGTCAAAGTAAAAAGGTCAGGAATGAAAGGCAGCAGAGGGCAAGGAGGAAAGACCATGGCACCAATGCCAAGAGGCACGGTGGTCACCAGCTCAAACTGCGCCTCCCCCACCATGCCAAAGATGGCGAAATTAC
>WFTN01000360.1 GCA_015485455.1 Planctomycetota bacterium
GAAGAAATCTGCGGGGATGTCTGTGCGCCAACTATCGTAAGACGGTTCGAAAATGGACGTAGGGCGATGACCGCCTGCTCCACGATAGTAGATGTCGCGATAAATCTGAACCTGAGAAAAGCGGCAGCTTGTGCCTTCGAGTCCGAAGGCCACTCCAGCGGGCCAAAGTGCTGATGACGTCAGCAAGCGTGGAAGGTGGGTGTAGGAAACCGCCACAATTCGTTCGTCACCCACCAGAAGCTCGATGCGATTGTCCACGTTGGTGAAGCGAATCGCCGTTTCTTCTTGCCAAGGGATCGTGCCCGGTGGAATGGAAGCGATCTTGCTCTTACCCAGATAGACACCCCCTTCAGTGCTTTCTCCAGCAATGGGGATTTTCGCCACGATCTTGTCGTCATGGTGGGGGTCGCGGATTTCACAGTAAACAAAACCGCCTTGTTTTTCTGGGCGGCAAGTGAAAGCTAAACGAAGGTCGCCGATTTCAAATTTTCCCCGGCGGTTCGTTGGTCCGATGTCAGAAAAGGGGTCTCTTTGATCGCGAATCTCATGGCGAAAGTGAACGAGACTCTTACTTTTACAAGAGGCGATCACGCCCTCGTCGAAACGCCACTCTACTTGCCCAGGAAGTTGAGATTTTGAGACGATCCAATCGTCCAGGAAATCTGACATGGACCCCCAACGAGTAGAGCCTGGTTGGATGCATGGGTATGAATCGAAGATGGCATCCTGAACGACTTTCGGCTTGGTTTCTATCTTGAGTTGCTTGTTGTCGTAAAGCAGGCGCAGTGACGTGTCTGTTGTGCCCAAGGGCGCTGTGTAGATGTCACCATCAATAATGGAGATACTCTCTGGGCCCACACCGACGATGCGTTTGACATAGTTAACTTGGCGGTTGTTGGGGTACTTGAAGACACCGATTTCCCAGCGTCTGGGGGCTCGGACATCATAGACCAGTTGGTTTACCAAGATGCGGTCGCCATTTTCCTGAGCACCATGGATTGTTGGTTCCATGGAACCAGTTGGAACCTTGTATGCTTCAGCGAGAAAACTCTTGATGACCAAGGCCATGATGATGGCAAAAGTAAAGCTCTCAATCAGGTCGCGCAATAGAGGGGCTTGCTCTAGGGCCTTCGGGCGAAGGGGGTGGATGTCCGGTTCAGATACTTCCCTGTCTGGCTCGATCATTGTTCGCGGTCCAGCTTAAGGGCGGCAAAGAAAGCTTCTTGAGGAATCTCTACATTGCCCACAGTTTTCATCCGGCGCTTACCAGCTTTCTGCTTTTCGAGCAGTTTGCGTTTCCGTGAGATGTCGCCACCATAACACTTGGCTGTCACGTTCTTGCGCATGGCGCGGATTGATTCACGAGCAATGATCTTGCCGCCCACCGCCGCTTGCAGAGGTACTTCGAAGAGATGACGGGGGATTTCGTCCTTGAGCTTGACCAAGATTTGCCGGCCTCTGCGCTCGGCCACCTCCCTGTGAACGATGAAACTCAATGCATCGACGTCCACGCCGTTGACCAAGATACGCAGCTTCACCAGATCCGCGACTTGGTAGCCTGTCACGTGGTAGTCCATGGTTCCGAAGCCCCGTGTCGCACTTTTGAGCCGATCGTAGAAGTCAAAGATGATTTCGGCCAAGGGCAGCTTATATTGCAAAAGAACTCGCTCTGGCCCCAAGTAGTCGGTGCGAACGTAGACGCCTCGGCGATCACCGCAGAGTTTCATGATACTCCCGATGGCGGTTTGAGGAACGATCATACTGACGTCGGCGATTGGTTCTGCGACTTCAGTGACACTGCCGTCCGTCGCTAACTTGGACGGGCTTGAGATCATCTCTTCGCTGCCATCCTTACGCCTTAACTTGTAAGTCACGTTCGGTGGCGTCTGAACCACGTCGATGCCAGATTCGCGCTCAAGCCGTTCTTGGACAATCTCCATGTGAAGAAGCCCTAAGAATCCAGCTCGGAAACCGAATCCCAGAGCATCCGACGTCTCTGGCACGAAGTTGAAGGAAGAATCGTTCAGGTGCAATCTTTCCAAGGCGCGGCGAAGATCGTCGTAGTCACCGGCCGTAGCTGGGTAGATCCCGCAGAATACGTAGGAGACTGGCTCTTCATAGCCGTCCAAGGCCAATACTTCGCTTTTGGCATGGGCAACGGTGTCGCCGATCTTGACGTCATGGATGGTCTTGATGTTGCAGATGAGATAACCCACTTCCCCGGCGATCATCTCTTCTGTTGCTACCATTTGTGGGCGGAATTTCCCCAATTCTAGGATCTCGTAGATCTTGCCTGTGCTACACATCTTGACCCGATCGCGTCTTTTGATCTTGCCGTCGACGATCCGCACATAGATGATGACACCACGGTAGTCGTCAAAATGGGAATCAAAGACCATAGCGCGCAAAGCATCGTTTGGATTTCCCGTCGGCGCGGGGAATGTATCGACGACCAAGTTGAGTAAATCGCTTACTCCTTTTCCGCTCTTGGCGGAGACATGACGCACATCATCTACGGGTAGACCCAAGACATGTTCGATTTCTTCGCAGACTTCTTCCGGACGCGCGGTGGGTAAGTCGACTTTGTTCAGTACGGGAATGATCTCTAAGTCGGCATCAACAGCGAGGTAGGCATTAGCTGCTGTTTGAGCTTCAACGCCTTGGGCCGCGTCAACCAAGAGCAGAGCCCCTTCACAAGCCGCCATGGCACGTGAAACTTCATAGCTGAAATCGACATGGCCAGGGGTATCGATGAGGTGGATGAGATACTCGACGCCGTCTTTCTTCCAGTTGATTTCGACAGCTTTCGCCTTAATGGTGATGCCTCGTTCTCGCTCCAACTCCATGTCGTCTAACATTTGGTTGCGGCGATTTCTAGTAGTCACAGTCCCGGAGATTTCCAGGATGCGGTCCGCCAATGTTGACTTGCCATGATCAATGTGGGCGATGATGCAGAAGTTGCGAATGCGTTTGACTTGGTTGGCGGCGCTGGACATCAGTTGTTGTGACGGTTCTCAAGGATGTGGATGAGGCTAGGAATGTCGACCTTCAGTTTTCTGAGCGCTTTGCCCCGGTGAGATACACGGGCTTTTTCTTCCCCTGGTACTTCCGCAAAAGAACGATCGAAAGCGGGGAAGAAGAACAAGGGGTCGTAGCCGAAGCCCCCAGTACCTTGGGGGCATTCTAAGATACGTCCTCGCACCACACCTTCTGCCATGAGCATGATTTGCCCTGGTATGGCCAAGCAGATGACTGTTCTAAATTGAGCACCACGATGTTCTTGCGGTACGCCTTGCATAGCCGCCAACAACTTGCGGTTATTGGCAGCATCGTCGCCGTCTGTTCCAGCATAGCGTGATGAGTAAACACCGGGAGCGCCCCGTAGATAGTCAACTTCAAGGCCCGAGTCGTCTGCAATACAGACGTGTCCAGTTGCTTCAGCAAAGTACATAGCTTTGAGAGCCGCGTTTTCCTGAAAACTTGTGCCCGTTTCTTCGGGGCTTTCGATATCTGGTCTTAAGTCACTGACGGTGACGATTTCGACGCCGCAGTCTCCGAGGATGCTCTGCATTTCGTCGGCCTTCTTCGGATTCTTCGACGCGATGACGAATCTATGTGAGCTCATGTTTCTTGGTCAAAGAGTGCTGATGAGTGCCGTGTTCTGCATGCTCATGAGCTCTTTGATTCCTTTTTCTGCGAGTTTGTGACAGGCAAAGAACACTTCCGGGTTCACTGGGCCTTTTTCGGCGCTCCCTTGAACTTCAATGATGCCGCCCTCGTGGGACATAACGTAGTTGAAGTCGGCGTCTGCCCGGCTGTCTTCTTCGTAGCATAGATCTAAGTGAGGAACTCCGTCCACCCCCCCACGCTCACGGCGGCCACGCCACCGGTGAGAGGATCTTTCTTGATGACCCGGGCTTCACGAAGTTTCTTGATTGCGAGGTAGAGA
>WFTN01000361.1 GCA_015485455.1 Planctomycetota bacterium
CCCCCCCCCCAGCACTTTTCCGTCAGGTTGAGACCACAGTCAAAATCTCCCGCGGAAAGCGTTCTCTCTCGCGTGTCCAGGAACACCCACCCCAACACCTAAACGCGGTGAAAAAGCCAAGATCAGAGACAAGAATTATCCGAATTCTGCGATTTCCCACAAAACGTGAAGAAAATATCTAGATTATCCCACTCAGTACATGAAAGGGATTCATGAGTTTCAAACAACGACAACAATTCGACGAAATTTACGCCCAACACAAGAACTTGGTCGCCACATTCATTCGTCTCCGCTTGTCACGCAGTGCAGATCAAGATGAAGTCTTCCAAGACACGTGGATTGATTTCTTCCATACCCTGGCCAAAGAAACACCCAAATACCCTCGGTCATATCTCCTCAAGATCGCCTACCGTAAAACGCTGAAAATGAATCAAGAACAGCGCCTGAACTTGCTGCCTCTCAGTACCCCCATGGTGGCCCCAAAGGAGAACCCGGACCTCAGAGAACTCATGGACCACGCCCTATCGCAATTGACACCCGAGCGTCGCGACGTCTTCGTCATGAAGCACAAACTCAACTTGAACTATGAAGAGATTTCATTGGTGCTCGACATCCCGACTGGCACAGTCGCATCTCGTTTACACGGCGCCATCAAGGACTTAAGGACTGCTCTTATCCGCTCAGGGTTGGAAACAAGTTTCGGAGATCGAAAATGAAATCTTGCACATCGAGGCAACATCAATTGGACCATCTGGCCATAGGCGACCCGGACTTCGCCATGAGCCGAAACGTTTTCCGAGATTTGTCCAGACACATAGAAAATTGCCCTTCGTGTAGCGGTCATGCTCTCACACTTTTGGCTTTCGAGTCGATGAGAGGCACACCCTTAGACGGTCCAAACCAAACAAAGGAAGAAGAACTCTTGGCAGCTCTCCCCCAAAGAAAGAGCTCCGCTGTGCCAACTTGGATTCGGGTGGCGAGTTTCCTCCTTGCGACCTGGGGAGCCTTCCTCGTTGGCCGGGCGCAAACCGCCTCCGAAAAATTGGCCCAACCCAACAACGGAGAAACGACAGAGATCGAAGAAAAGTCTGTCCCAACAATTTCATTGAATCGTCATGTTGACCAGGGAGGGTTCTTAGCTAGCAGGACCCTCATCGTCGATGTGAACAATTAAGGATGAGGAGAACATCATGAAATACCTGACCCCAATCGTCTTAGCACTCGCTTGCCTCTGTCCATTCGCCCGATGCCAGGAACATAGAGCGCCTCAAGAGAAGGTCCTCCAGCAAAACATGAAGGATGTCTTGGTCTTGACACAAACTATCCAGTTCAAGATCAGAGCACTCCAAGACGCAACTCGGGAAGCCAACCCGAAAATTCAATCAGCAATCAAAGAAATGGAAAACGGATTGCGCAAATTGACCGCTCAGTTGGGAGTCAAAGTCCCCAATGACCAAGTGCTCATCGAGGCCTGTTTCATCGAACTAGACGAAGACGAACCCGAAGCCGGTGCAGAGCAACGTTTGAAAGCACGATGGCGCAATGCTGCCCCTGTAGCTGTCTCGGCATCAGAAGAGGACATAGCCCGGTTGAAAGAAATTGGCAACAGTATCAGCTCTCCGAATATCTTGGTCTTAGACGGTGGTGACGCCAGCATCTCAATTGTTGAATCTAAGAACTTCCCCTATTTGGACCGTATTGAAACCGGGCTCTACCAAATGAAAACCAAGGTCGTCCGAGATGGGCTCACCTTCAAGATCAACACCAAGATCACTGAAGACTCTGGCCACAAGTTGATCCGCATCGATAGCACTCTCATCATGAACCGAGTGGTAGGAACTACACCTTGCGAAACCGGAGCTCTCACCATCGGCTCCCCTGTTCTCAGCACCCGTGAAACCGAAATGCGTATGGTACTGGCACCTGGAAAATGGAGCATCACACCAACACGACAGTTTGATGGCAACGAAAAGAAGAACCTTATGATCGCCATTAAGGCAACAATCCTCTGACTTGCCCCTCCACAATTGCTGCCAGGCATGTTTGAAACTTTAAATTGCCTGGTAGTTCAACAAAAGAAAACTGTAGACTCTCCGCGAGCTCGAAAAGCCCCACATCCATCAGTTCAGAAGAGAGTCGGCGATGTCGTACTTCCCTACCTCCATAGTTCTTTGCTTGTTGATCGGGATTTCGACATCCACAAGCGCTCAAGCCACCAAGACCTACAGCGGCACTCATTATCAGCTCAAGAGCGACTTCCCAGTCCAGGAAGCCCAAGAGCTCCTCTTGGTGATCGAATCAGCTTGGCCCCTATTGGAAGAATTCTTTGGCAAAGCCCCCAAACTCAAGAAAAACGAGAAGCTAACCGTCTTTCTCTTCGAAAAGTACGAGTCCTTCAATCGACAAATACTTAAGCAAAAGGTCACCCCTCCGGGCCCTGGAGCTGGGGGTTAC
>WFTN01000362.1 GCA_015485455.1 Planctomycetota bacterium
CCACTGGCCATGTCAAGATCGACCTCCTGGCCGCTCCACTCGGTCCACTGGCCAAGCGGGTTCCCAAGGATCCGCGACGCGTGAAACCCCGTCCCAGCGTCAAGCTTCATGCGAGCAAACTGGAAGAGGCAGTTGCAGTCAACCGGGACCCCTTACGCATTCCTGTTTCTGGTGTTCTTTCAGACGGAACGTCGCACAGCACAACGATACTCATCCCTCAGGCCTTCAGCTACCTGCTCATGAAGCTGTTTGCTTTTCGTGATCGCTACCATGACGCGCGGAAGGAATTGGGACAGCATCACGCGGTTGATATCTACCGAATTGTGGGCCTGCTGACGCCCGAAGAAGATGCTGCTGTACATCGACTGAGTGGCGAATTTTCCGACAATCCATTGGTACGGGAGGGCTGCCGCATTGCCATGGATCATTTCATCTCACCGGCCGGCGTCGGCCGGCTTCGGATTCGTGAGCACCCTCTGTTCCATTCAGCAGTCGATCTCGACCGTCTTGCCGAAGAATTGACCGAGCTACTGCCGATTGATTCGCTTGGAGCTTAGGATTCCACCGTACGGCTCCGCAACAAGGACTATCCTTCCGACGAAATTGGCGGTTGGGAGGGATGTTCTTGTCTCGCTTCGGCGTGTCGAGTAACGAAGAACAGACTGTCGATTCTGACACCCTCGTCTTTGTGTCTTCCGTAAGGCGGTGTCACCACAAGAGTTACAGATTCGAATTCTGCATCCATGATGACCCCGGTCAGTCGGGGTTTCAGAAATCAGTTAGAACTCTTCGTCCAGGGAATCGAGGGAATGGACCCAGGGATTCGCCACTTGGTTCTAGCTGCTTGAAAGCCCGATCGGCGAAAATTGAGTATGCCGACAACCGGGGAGAAATTCAACTCAATCTCCGGTCTCAGTACCGAGCTTGGGGCGAACCAGTGGTTGGCAAGTCGTGTCTGTTCTAAACTCGGTCGTGGACATCGGTTTCAGGCGCAGGGTCTTGTGGACGAATCGTACCTTCTTCCCTTGTTGGCCTGCATTGTCGTGGCCGCTGTTGTCACAGTTGCGTGGTTATGGAGGGCGATTCGGATGACTGGGAGCGACCAAACCAAGAGACTTGTCTACGTGCTACCTCGGCTGAATCTCGCCTCAACTGTTGCGAGGGACACAGAGATTCGCATCGGCGAGGCAATCTTCGTGCCTGACGATGATGCCATCTGGTCTTCCGTTGTCGGAAAGCCGAGGCCAAAATGGCTCGATATTTTCTGCGACTTTGGCCCGTTGACCCGAGACGAGCCGCCCTCGCCTGTTCGGGGGATGCTTCTAGTCGCCAACGACGACGAATGGCTCGAAAAGCATGCCATCACGGCGCTTTCCGTGCTGTTTACAGTCGCCCAGCATACGGCACAGTGGAGAACGCCCGCAGAAGCTTTCCACTCATACCCGTTTCGTGCATCCGATGCGCCAGCAGAACTCGTATCGATGCTGACCAAACACGGGACTTTGATCGAAGATGAACGGTCTCTCCGCTTGTCCCCACCAGTAACCCTCCGAGGACATCACAACCGACAAGTGACGATTGACCTCACGGAGAATTTCAATTCACGGCTGATCGATCGTTTTCGGGTAAACCCGAATGACCGAATGGCAGTTGCCTGTCGTCACCTTTTTCGAACACAATTCTCGGACTTGTTTCTCGCACCGATAGAGCAGGATCTCTCGGCCTTTTGTGCATGCCTTGAAGCCACCCTTGGGATCGAAAGCACCCAGAGAGATATTGGCAAAGAACTCGGCCGAAGGGTCACAAACATTTACGGAGATCTGCCTGGACTCTCTGCTTGGATTGAGGGGCTTTATCTATTTCGGTGCAACTTTGTGCATGGCGATGTTCAGAACGCAGATGATGAAGGGAATCCGACAAAGCAGCAAGCCTACAACGACTTTGTGAATAGCACAGGAAAATGGACCATCTTGCGCAATCTCTGCTACGACGTTATTCGTCACGGCGTTGAACATGCCGATGGTGGAAGTCCACCGCTGCGTCTGATGAACAGGGAGAGAGAGCTTATTCAATGCTACTTTCTGTCAGATGATCTTTGGCGACAACTACGCCGTTACTTCAAGCAACAGAACGCTGCCGAATTGATCGTCGGTTTGGATGGCGAGGAGGCTACAGAGTTCTTCCGGTCCTGCGGTGCGTTTCTTCAAGCACATAAGTGGGAGTGTATGAAGAATGTGCCGACTCTCAGCCAGATCAAGAACTTTCTGCGTTCTGTCGCAGTGACTCTAATGAACTGTGAAGATGCAGACCAAGAGGACAAGGATGCTGCATTGGAGGTTAGTCGTCTTGCAGGGGAAGAACAGGACAAAGATGTCCGCACTTGGATCGCCCATCATGAATACTGGCGTGATTACCCTCCTGCCGACCACCTAGCCTCATTGCTGAAAGCGATCCTGCTTCATGGGGCACGATTCTACGATCGTGACTGATTTTGAGCACTTCATGCTGACGTCACTCTCCGTTGCAGCAGTAGAAGTTTCTGAATTAGCGTATCATTGAAACTTGGGGGCAGTGGCTCTGTACC
>WFTN01000363.1 GCA_015485455.1 Planctomycetota bacterium
AGAACTCTTAGGCCGGGGCATCTGGATCGTCGAGGACAGAGAATCAAGCACCGTCATTGGCGAAGGGGTTTACGGTGGCAAACCCGGCGACGAAGGCCAAGTTAAGTTCGGCTATGGCATCACCCCAGACCAAAGAGGCAAAGAGTTAGCCGCAGAATTCGCCCAAGAACTCATCACCCAAGCCCTCTCAGACAGCCGTGTCACACCTATCGAAGCCGGCACCCTCAAACAAGCCGACGACGCCATGGCATCCAAGGGCGGCCTCGAAAAATTAGGGTTCACCCAAGCCCAAGAGACTCTCGAAACCTACCGCTGGCAATTGCTGAAAAGCTATTGCGCGACCACGTCAAGCGCCAAGAATACGGGCCCAGCCTGTTCTTAGTGCCTGACGCCGTGCCGACTCATTTCACCTCATAGATGACCATGTTGGTCTTGACGTAAATGCCGGGAGATTCTTCGATCACACCTTGAAAAGCCATGGTGAGAGGGAAGCCAATGGGTGGTCCTGGTGGGGAGACCCAAGGGGTTGGGGTGGATGTCACAAACTCAGGGCATTGGCCGGAGCCAAAATTGTTGGTGTAAGTAAATAGGTAAGGATAGAGCCATGGAAACATTTCGCAGGGTGCAAACATCATGTTGCCAATGCCAAGAGGCACGTTGGTGAGAAAACTCAATCTGGGTTCATCAAACAAACCAAAGATAGCAAAGTTCACTGGGCCCGCGACGTTTGGCGGTTGGGCCATTTCGACTGTGGCTGTCGACCCGAAAGGAGCGATGACACGGCGAGCTGCCCCACCTGTCGAACCATTGATGGTCAAGATGGCGTGAGGTCCACTGACATTGATACCCACCCGACCAGCTGCAGCGGGGTGAAGGGCAGCAAAGACCGCTTCATCTGCCCCCATGTCGACATCGACGAACACGACTCTTGGGTCTCCATCAAGGTCATTGGTCGCAAGATTTGGCAAAGTTCTATCGCCTTTGTCGATGCAGGGCGAAGCTGCCGTCAAATGAAAATCATCGTTGGCCGGATCAACAAAGAGAGCTGGTAGGTTGATAGATTGGAAAGCTGTAACAACGCCACCGGGGCCGACGTTATAAGGGTCGACATCAATCCGTGCCGGATCAACGTTGGAATGATCAACGTTCACGATTGCAGCTTGTATTCCGTTCCAATCTACGGCGATGCCTGATGGCCCGGTGTTGTTGCGCACAATGCAGTTGCGGAGATTGAGAGTCCCACCATCCAGATGAACACCGCCCCCAATCTGAGTAGCCCCGTTGCCGTAAATAGTGCAATTGGTGAGATCCAAGTTGCCGAAGCCGATGCCCATGTTTATGCCACCGCCGAACTTGGCGCCGGTGTTGTGGGCAATAATGCAGTCAGAAATGACCATGCCCGGTGCGTTGAGTTGAATCCCTGCACCCAAGAATCCGGTGTTGCCATAGAATTCGGAAGACGTGATAGAAGAGACACCACCAGCGTGATGGACCCCACCTCCGATCCCGAATGCACCAGCGCTATTCTGGATGAATCGACAGCGGTCCACTTGCAAGAAACCTGCGTAGGTAATCCCTCCGCCGGCAGATGTAGAAATATTCTGTTGAAACAAAGTCGAGGTAACCTTGAGGTCTCCGGGACCACCATAGAGTCCAGCCCCCAATGCTGCTGAACATTGGACAAACTCACATCCTTCGACTTCCACAGGAGAAGCGTTGAACACGGAAAGGCCACCACCTAGATTTGCAGAGCAGGCCTCAAACCGACAACCCACGATCTTAAGATAGGGGAACACCGCAGGGCTCACCACGGGACCCACCACTGCGACTCCACCCCCAGACGAAAGCCCGGCATTGCCAAAGACAAAAGGATGGACATCCCCGACCCCATTCTTCAAAGTGAAACCTTCCAGTGTTGTGCCTTGGCCCTCCCCACTTTGAATTGTCACGATGCTCCCCAGCATTTGACCGTCAATGATGGATTGGCCAATCCCCGCTCCTTTGACCACCAAAGTCTTACCCAGGAAATCGATTAACTCAAAGTAAGTTCCAGGTGCCACAACCACGGTATCGCCGCTCGCCGCCCCGTTGATCGCCCCTTGGATCGTGGCAAAAGTCCCTAGGACAAAATGCGTCACTTGGCCATACCCTGAGAGTACAAACAAACAGATCACCAAGACTGATAGAAGTATTGTTCGCATGAGATTCACCTTGAGATGCTCCAAAAGAGTGAGCTTGCAGAGAAGGCTCCGGTGATAGGGCTCAACGTTTGGAGCAACGGCAAGTAGTATGGGATCATTGGGTCCCCCACCGAATCAACAAAGTCAATCAGAATGTCCGATGACTCTCGTGGATTCGCGAGAGGGTCATAAAATGGGCTCTTCACGGATTTTAGTGGCTCTGCCCTTCAGGGATCAAGTCCAGGCCGCCACAGAAGAACAGGATTCTCGCCCGATAGTTGGCAAAGTTTCGAAAGCCCCGAGCTGATGATTTCAGTGATTGGATCCGGCTGTTAAAGCCTTCGGCAGGACCGGTTGTGATTCTGTGTTTGAAGTAGGTGAGGATGTTCTCCAAACGCTTGTGAATCATCTTCGCCTTCTTGCG
>WFTN01000364.1 GCA_015485455.1 Planctomycetota bacterium
GCGAGAATTTGGCCGAGATGGACATCAAAGCTTGGCGCAGCATGATCGGCTATGTGCCCCAAGAAACATTCTTGCTGCATGACTCGATCTTGTTGAATGTCACTCTGGGCGATCCGAAGCTTACAGAAGAAGCAGCGATTCAGGCTTTGAAAGCCTCCGGGGCTTGGGATTTCATGAGGGAGTTGCCGAAAGGCATTCAGCATGTGGTGGGGGAACGAGGGGGCAAGCTCTCGGGTGGGCAACGTCAGCGCATCATGATCGCTCGGGCATTGGTGCATCAACCGAAACTGCTTATTCTGGATGAAGCCACCAGTGCTCTTGATCCTGAGACTGAAGCTTCGATTTGCCAAACCATGCAGGGGCTCAAGGGGCAACTGACGATCTTAGCGATCTCTCATCAGGAGGCTCTTATGGAAGCCGCCGATCGAGTTTACCGTATCGAACATGGTGTTGCTACTTTGCAGGGTGGAGCCGAGAGTATCTAACTCTCTTCCAATTTGAGCAGCGGTTTCCCGCGCTTGAATCGTAGATGGGAGCGCAGGTTTAATTCTTGAGCCAAAGTCTCAGCAGTCTCGGCCAAGAGTGCCCAGGGGTTAATCGGTAGCGGTTCGTACTTCAAATGGCCGTCGAATGTAGAGATGGGTTGGTGAACCAAGTCGATGTCGGTCGCCAATTGACCGGGGGTAACGTAGGTCGTTGCCAACTCTTGGAGTTGTTGGGGTGTGATCTCCTGATTCTTGGATAGATGGTCGTAGAACTTCTTCCAATGTACGGTCGGCCCGTCTTTCTTGTTCTGGATCGCCAAATAACTCAACCATGCGCCGAAGACCTTGGCGCGAAGTTGCCCTCCTGAACGAATGGGGAAGTGGGCTAAGGTGATGCTTTGAAGATCGCGCATGAGCGCATCTCCGCCGATCTTAAATCGGTGGGAACCTCCGGATATAGAGCTTTTACGGTGTGCTGCCAAGCGGGCGGGGACGATGACTTTTTGTATGACCTGGGGTTCTTCGAGGCAGTGATGTTGAATACGTTTGCTGGGGTTGAGCTCGTTTTCTTCATCCTTGGGGGAGGGGACGTAAGTGCGCCATGAAACTGCGAAGGCCGTCTCGTCACTTAGGCCTTGAAGCGTGTTGCGCAAATCGTGGCCAGCTTCATCGACCATAAATTCGTCGGCATCCAAGGGCAGAATCCAGCCAGTCTTTTGCCGTCTGCCGAGCTCTCTCGCGAGGGCCGTGACGATGTCTCGTTGGCGATATTCTTTTTCTGCAAGAACGCGAATGTCGAGGGGGAGTCCTTCTTCTTTTAGCGCCGTGAGAATAGCTTCGGTGTTGTCGCAGGATGCTGATGAGCTCGTAGGGCGGTGAATGACAATGGTCATGCTGTCGACCCATTGAAGGTGATGCCGAACGAAGGATTCGATGATATCGGATTCGTTACGTACGGCACTTACGGTGGTGATTTTTGTCATGGCATACTGACTAAGAGATTCTGGAGGCGTCTTTGTGCAATAGGGTAGGTCTATGATTCTGTTTCGTCAAACACCTTCTCTAGAGGAATGGGCGCATCTTTGCGCGAACCTTTGGCGTGCCAAACATAGCTGTCGTCAACGTAAGTCCAGTCGGAATAGGGAAGATCGAGATTGGCCCAGCGGAATCCTGAGACATGTTTGGCGTGGTAGCGCCAAACCAAATGCAGCAGCATTTGGTCGATGGGCTCTGTTGCTCCCTTGAGGATATAGGGCACAAAAACAGCGGCACAGTCGCGGGCATAGTTGAGACCTAAATCGCTGGGATTGATAATGACTGCGGAAGCCAAGAGCCGTCGTAAGGGGTTTCGCCGTTTCACACGGAGGAAGAGAGCGACATCCTGATCCTTCTGTTTGGCAATAGCTTCTGTGGTGTCATTGCGGACCACAGCGTCGCCATCAACCAAGAAAATAGGTGACTGACAGGCCTTGGCAATCTGCCACATGCGAACAAAACGAAGGTTCTGGAAGTAGAAGGTTCCTTCTAAGGCCATGGACACTTTTGATTTTTCTCGATGATCCCATGACACGGTTAGCTTGCCGCCGGAGATTTGTTCTTCCAATGACTTGAGGGCTTCTGCTGAGGGATCATAGAGGTGCAAATGAAAATGCTGTTTGGGTGACCGATGGGCGGCAGAGCGAATGAGGTCCCGGACATAGAGATCCAAGTAGGGGTCGTTGCAACTGGTGTAGATGACGCCTTGAGGGGAGACGGGTGGCATAGTGCCTTCGAGGGGAGGAAGCTGATCAATCAAGGACTCAGTTTGGGCGTCGGTGTTGTTCTTGCAGGTTCGCCAAGCATCAAAGCGGGGGCGAAAGTAGCGTGGATACCGTTTGCGAAATAGTCCCAATTTGGTCACCGTTCTTGGCTAAAGATCTGTTCTAAGGGCATAGGATCCTTCTTGCGTGATCCCTTGGCGTGCCAGACATAACTTTCACTGTCATAGTCCCAGTCTGAATATGTCTTGGCAAGGGCCCCGCAGTTGAAATCATCAACATGTTTCTTGAACCAGCGCCAGACGAAGTAGAGCAGCATCTGGTCGATGGGCTCATGGCTTGGTTTTTGCACATGAGGGACCATGCAAGCGCTGCAATCCCGCAAGAATCGAAGCCCTATCTTTGTGGGCATAGCCATGAATGCTGCTGCTAAGACCCTTCTTCGAATGTTCTTGTGTTTCACTCTCAAAAACATGGCCACATCCTTCGAACGCTGAGCTTCGAACCCTTTGCTGACGTCGTTTCGTATCAGGGCATCGGCATCGACCAAGAACATGGGCGACCGACAAGATTCCACAAATTGCCACATGCGAATGAAGCGACAAACCTGGTAATAGATTGGGGCGGATACAAGAATGGGGGTCGCCGCTTTGTGGGTGTGTTCCCAAGAAACCGTCAAATGGCCAGAGTCGATCTGCTCTTGCAAGGACGCCATGGCCGCGTCAGTGGGGTCAAATAGGTGAAAATGAAAATGGTGGTCGGGAGAATGCAAGGAGGCTGAGCGAATGAGGTCGCGGACGTATAGATCTAAGTAGGGGGCATTGCAAGCCGTGTAGAGAATTCCCTTGGGGGAAGGGGGGGGCATAGTGCCTTCTAAGGGAGCCAATTGGGACAGACGCCTACGGGCTTCGTCTTCGTCATTGGCCCCGCACGTTTTTCGAATCACCAAACGAGGTGAGAAATAGAAGGATCGTCGGTTGCGCATGGTTTCTTTCGCTTAAGACCGCAAGGCAGACCAACTCGGGACCCCCTGTCATGGATTCATTGAAACATGGACCGCAGGAGGATTCAATAGGACCCCTTAGGGAGCCTGGCCGCGAAATTGATGGTTTTTGGTTATGATTCATTCATGCTCAATGGCGCCACCGAAAGATCGTCCGAAAATCAGGGACAGCGGCCCACTTGGCACCAGGTTTGTACGGCCGCTGACGGGAGTCATGGAGCTCACGTACGTTTTCACTATCGACCTCTGCCACCCAGCTTCATCACGAAACTGGCTTGGCGATATGGCTATCACACTTGGATGGAGCTTCTCGATTCTGAAGGAAGCTCATTTCGACATGAATCGAAACTTGTTTGGGGTGTTTACGAGGGGCGCTATCCAAGCGGTCCGAAACAAGGTGAGCACAATGGTGTTGCGGAGGCCAAGTGGATGATATGGGAGTACGAGGAAGACGGCGGCCTCGAACGCTGGGGGCGCGTTGGCAGTCGTGGCCACGGATTTATCGATATCGAACTCCCAGATTTCACCGAAGAAGACTTTGATCAGGTCACCGCGATGGTCTTTGACGACTTCAAGATCACTCTTGGGCCTTATGGTTATCTCTTACCGTGGCTTGGACCGATCTTGGGAGTTTGGAATTGTCAACGGTATGTCCGCGTTTTCTGTCGCGAGCACGGTGGCCCTAAGGGTATTTTTCATGAGCTCGCTCGGCGGTATTGGCGTGGGGTGGATTAGGCATCCTTCGAAAATCGGAACGCCATTCTTCAAGGGCGCCCCAAAATGTCGCCAAAGACAGCATTCCCTCCGTCTTTGGCAGGGTTGCGGTAGGAAAATACGGCGATACCGGCGGTGTTTACTGCCAAAGCATGTTTCATCTGTCGCCGAGAATCGGTGACATGATTGAGATAACTCCCCAAGCCTAAGACAAGCTTGTCAGCAGATCCGCAAGCGCGTTTGAGAATGGGAATCCAAGTGCGAAAATTCTTGGCTTGCTTGGGGTTGGCTTCGTGGCGGTAGTGCATGACATAGTTGAGATCAATGAGACCTTCTTGGCACCAACGGGGCCAATCTTGGCAAGCGCTGCGGTAGCTGGCACTTTGATTGAATTCGGATGCGGGTGGATCTCCCCAGGCTACAGTAGCCACGGTGAGTTCGACCTTGGGTGCTACTCGCCTGAGAGCTAAGCGGACTTCGCGAACTTGCTTGGTGACCTGATCAGCCCGCCACGCAGTGAAGGAAGCGTCTTTTGGGGCAGGGAATTGGGCCGTGCTTTCGTCGCGCCGAAAACTGGCGATGCTCTCTTTTCCGTAACCCCAGGTGTGGTCTGGATAACGGATGTAGTCTAAGTGAATGGCGTCCACGCGATAGCGACTGGCCACGTCCCCGCAGATGCGCGCCAAGTGACGACGAACAGCCGGATTCGAAGGGTCCAAGTACCAAGAGGGTTTCTTGCCTTTGTGGGTTGTGCCTTCCCGATTAACCAGCAGCCAAGTGGGATGGGCGTTGGCCACATGGGCTGGCGTGCTTGATGGCGGGGGTGTGCTTCCCACCCAAATGCGATTGGCCACAATCCAAGCTTCGACTCGCAAACCGTGGGCATCATGAGCTTGCTCAACAAGATACTGGAGGGGGTCAAAATCGTCGGCAATTGGAGGGCCTTTCTCTCCTACTTTGCCTCGCGGTTCTAAGTCACTGTCATAGTAGGCATCACCTGTCCGGCGGACTTCCACCAAGAGGGTGTTGAAGCCCTGTTGCAAGCACCAAGCAATGAGTTGGTCGCATTCTCGTTTGCTGTAGAAACTCCGGCCCCAAGAATCGACCCAAACTGCTTTGATGGTGGCGGGACGAATGCCACTTGGCCGTGGAGCCGGCTTAGTTGCCGCTGGGGGAGCTTGATCGTGGGGCTTGGTGTCAGACTGAGAGTCGCTGACACATCCGTTTAAGGCGAAGAGCAAAATAGTGGTGAAAGCGACGAGCCGGTACATAAAGAATCCCCTAGCGTGTTCTCCTGCCATAGTGCCCTAATTCTACCTGGGGTCAATGCTTAGACTTCCTGCCTGGAGTTTCGAGTGGGATAAGAACCATGTTTGGGCCGAAAGGCTCTTTGGGTCGATATGAACGAGGGCCCATAATCTTGGAGTAAGGTCGTTGAGATTCGGTGAGTTCTTAATTGCAAGGGAGGTGGTGGACTTCTCCGATGTCTTGAGCGCTTTGTTGCTTCAGCATGAGCGCCAGGCATCCATTGCTCACGTGGCCCTCAAGCACGACTTCATGACGGTGAATCAAGTGGCCCGTGTGCTGGGCATCGAAGCAGACTTCTGGGCGACAAAGACAGAAACAGGTCTGAGTCGATTGTTTGTGGAATACGCCGTAGAGCTGGGTTTTCTCAATCCAGAGCAAGCAGAACGTTTGCTCATTCTTCAAATTAGTAGCCGACCGCCCATTGGTTCGCTGCTGGTGGAGCTGGGCGCCATCCCTGCTGACGACCTTTTGCCACTCTTGGACGACTTTTATCAAGCACGGGTTGAACCCATTCAGGATTTTCCCGATCCAGAACAGAGCTCTCCTCTGGCTCTTTCGGATGAATCCCCTAATATCGTGCCATCGTGAAGTCGTTCAATTCCACTGAAAGACCCTTGTGAGCACCAGCAAGAGATATATGGCGGCGGTTTTCTTGCTCTGCTTGGTGGGGCTTGGTTTTTGGTCTTGCGGCCTGGTGTGGCGCCATGAGATCGCTCCTCGCCTAACCTATTCTCAACAACTTGATCATGGCGAAGGCCTCATGCTGGCTCTCTGGCGTGCCCAGGATCAAGGTCATGGTTTCTATGAACCAGTCCGAGAGATTCCTTGGGTGGTCAACAACTATCCACCTTTGTTCACAGTTCTCATTCACTGGTGGGCCGATACGCCTCATGCTGCCCTTACTTTTGGGAGAACACTGAGCTTTCTGTCTCTCATTTGGGCTTCGATCATGATTGCTTTCATTGTGATTGGTGCCAGAAGAGGGGGGGAAGGACGACCTCATTTCCTGGACGTCTTGGCTGGACTCATGGGTGGATGTTTGTTCTTCTTGGCCCCGGATGTGGCTCACTGGGGCAGTCTCATGCGGGTGGACATGCTGGGAGTTTCCTTGGCTTTGACAGGGCTGGCTTTCGTGGCTATGGCTGGGTGCCGAAAGACTTGGCCTATCGTGGTGGCAGCCTTATTTTTCCTCGGGGCCATAGGGACCAAACACACTCTGATCGGCGCTCCCGGGGCGTTTTTTCTCGGTTGTTGGCCCCATCGCCGCAGACGGTCTTGGCGTTTCGCCTTGTGGATGACAATGGCTTTGGCCACCTTCTTGGCTTGGGGGTGGTGGCGGACTCATGGTGAGATGGCCTTTCATCTCATTCGTGCCAATCGCACTGCCTGGTCTATTGAGTTGGCGACTTATCACTTGCAACGTGTTTGGCAGCAAATGGGTTGGGCCATTGTTCTGTCTGTGGCTGCCCTCAGTTTGTCCCTATTCGTTTTCTTGGGGGAGTATCGTCAGAAGGGCCGAACCCCTCGCTTTGTCCTAGGTCACTACCTTTGGTTGACAGCCTTGGCTCTGATATTGACTGGAAAGTCCGGCTCAAGCAGCAACTATGATTTGGAGTTCTTGGCGGCGATTTCGGCAACTCTTGGTCTGCTTTTGGGTGATTTGGCTGGGATTCCTCGGCTCAGTGGAGCTAAGGGTTTGGCCAGGCGCAGACCTGCACTACTTTGTCTCATGTTCTTAGCCGTGGGTATGACCATGGGATGGCCTTCTTTCCCTTTTCGGGCGATGAATCGCAGCTACAAAGTTGCGCCTCAGGAAGAAACAGCAGGGGGCTTAGGGGTCATCGTAGAGGAATTGGCCAAGCTCGATGGTCCCTTGTTGTCCCAGGATATGTCCCTCGTGGTGATGGCAGGAAAAGACGTCGTTTATCACCCCTTCATGATGCCGGACTTGGCCCGTCGCGGGCTTTGGCAAGACACGCTCCTGATCAAGATGATTGATACTCATCAATTCCCGGCGATCATCTTGTCCTTCGATTTGAACGACCAAGAACGTTTTGCCCAAGAGACCCGGCAATTTGGAGCCATGTTCACACCGGGGACGTTGAGAGCGATCCATCGTAATTACGTCCTGAAAGGGGCTTGGGATTTGCCTCCGACGAAAGAGCAAGTCGTCATCTATGTGCCAAGAACGTAGTCCCAGGCTGGTCCATGGGGCTGGACACGCTTTTCTCCGAGGTCCATGGCTGGGGATTTGACCCAGCGCGTGGTCTTATTCTTGCAATCAAAGTAGACGACGCTGTGGAACGCTGGGTTTTCTTGGGCGATAGCATGGGCCGTGCTGGTTTTTCCGCGTTGCAGATCGTTGGCGTCCTCTAAGCAGAATCCAACGACGCTTTTGTCGTAAATGAGTTGGCAGATGGCCTCAATCTCATAAGCGTGGCCCGTGACAAATGGGTCCATGGGATATTCTTGTTGGGGCCATGATGCGAGGGGGTTCCCCAAGACTATGAGGGTGTGAGGTGGAACAGGACCAATGGCTGAAATCGCTTCCTGAAGAACACGGCGCTGAAACGAGCCTGCTTGTTGATAGGATCGTTGAATTGTTTGGCGCTCAAAAGCGAAAATGAGCACGATGAAAATTCCAAGGCTGAAGGCAAGTGCTTGTCCCCATTTCTTGGGCAAGAGATTCCTGACGACTTCTAAAAGGGAAACAAAAACGAGGGCTGCACCAACGATGGCGGCGATGTTGTGGCGGGATGCCATGCCTAAGGTGGCATTGGGGGCCGCACGAAAACTCAAGCAAGCACCGGCAAGGAGAGTGAGGATGCCCCAGAGTAATCCTTTCAATACCCAAGGGCAGGGTGTTGCCTTTGTTTTTGCAAACTTGGCAAAGAGGTAGCCTGTGACTGTGGCCACTGCGACAATTCCTGTAAGGACCCGCCATCCAGGAAACAGCGAAGTAGCGAAAGTGCTGCGCCACAACATGTCGCGGATCGAGGTGAGGTAGGTCAGGGCGTAGAGGGACCAATCGAGCTCCGCCTTTCCTCCTTTGATGAGGCGCACATCTGGCACCGCTTCGACAA
>WFTN01000365.1 GCA_015485455.1 Planctomycetota bacterium
ACACGCTGCTGCGCTGGCATCGCAAACTGATCGCGCAGAAATGGGCGAACAAAGCCGGCAAAGGACGCCCTGGCGTCATGAAGAAGATCGAGGATCTCGTCGTTCAAATGGCAAAGGAAAATCCCAGCTGGGGCTACCGACGTATCCAGGGGGCGCTCAAGAATCTCGGCCACGTCGTCGTGCACAACACCGTCAAACGCATCCTTCAGAATCATGGAATCGAGCCCGCGCCCGAGCGTGGAAAAAAGACCACATGGTCTGAGTTCTTTGCAGCACCTTGTCCTCAAACGTCGGAATACCGATCGGTCGAGTCTTCTTGCCATCCCCTTTTGGGATGTGCACGCGACGCACAGGCGGAGCCTTGTAGAGTCCGGACTTGAAGCGGTCGAGCAACGACTTGAGGTTTGCCTCAAGGTCTTTTGCATAGTCCGCAGCTGTTTGCCGGTCCAATCCAACAGCACCGTCTTTTCTCGTCTCAGAAAAAGCTGCGCGCAGAAGATCAATGTCAATGTGATGAGCTAAGCTCTTGAAGGCCATCGTTGGCGCTTGTCTGGCCAGTTCGGCTATCCGTTCTCGTTTCGTTGAGATGAGATCCGAGTTCTGTGATTCGGTCATCGTTCCCTCCTACGGTTCTATAATTCGGTGCCCCCTTCCCTCCACCGGGTCTCTTGGACAAGATTCCCCAGCTTCAAAGGTAATATGAGACACTCCGATTTCTCGTCATCCATCCCGCCGCGCTTCGTTTCCTTCGTTTGGCGGTACCATCCGAGCACTTAAGAGTTCGCTCTGTGAAACGCCAAGTGCAACGTCCACAGCCTCGGGTTTTCCATAAGCCGATTCCCGTTTCCGGCAGTCTGTTTGAGATGGAGAAGACGAGACCTCCCGGGTTCCCGGGAAACCCTGATGTAGACATGCCACGCTTTACAAACCCCGGCGAGCTCACAGTTTTCACGACCTCAAGAAAACTGCAATGGTGCCTTCCGCAGTGCACACAACGTCGGCACTCGCACTGAGCCTATTTCGGGGCTAAATCCAGCGGCTTATTTACTACCTGTGAACGCTTCACACTCTGGATCGCTCCACAACGCGCATCACTCGGTTCCAGCTGGTGGCCGACCTTGGCTGGATGGGATTGGGTACCCACAGGGTTTCAAACAAGGTTTCATAGATTATGTCATGTCATCTAATCCTCCTTGACCGAGCTTGGCCCGGCGCACGTGCACCAAGGCAATGTTGTGGTGCCGCCAATCAAGGGAGCAAGGGTTCAACAAGAGCGGTTCCAAGAACAGGAACAAGACGATCCGCGGTATCAAGAAATTTGGCCGACGAAGATGGAAGAAGAATGCCGATTATCATCGGCAAGGGACGGTGGAGAACACGTTCTTTAGGTACAAGAAAATCATCGGTGGGAGGCTTCGATCAAGGTGCAAAGAGACTCAAGAAACTGAGACGATGTTGGCGTGCAATATCCTGAATATGATGCTGACAGCGGGCCGACCAATTTCTGTTAAGATCGCAAGCTGAATTGGGCAGTTGGAGCGACTGCTTTGGCTTCAGTTTCTTTAATGCACCAACGCCACGATGTAAGACAAGGCTACAACTGACGCAAACCGGGCTCCATGGACACTACTCCATCAACCGCCATGAAAACCGAGTTCCGAAAGTGTTGATCCAATAGGGGCTACTCTGTTCCGTCTTGTTGTGGCATATGACCTTTATCCAGCCACCTTTTACCTCAATGACTTCGAGGGAAATATCTTGGTTGACTAGTGTTTGCCCATTGTACTCAGCTACAATGATGATCCGACGATTCGGCTGTAGAGCTTCTGCAAAGACATCACCGGCCCCGTCCCTCGTTGATGCGCAGGAGGTCAAGAGCACCATGGGGAGCAGAATGCAAAAAGCTTGGTATGCTCTCATAATTCAATTTCCTTATGCTGGGAACGCCGAGACCAAAGAGATCTCGACCTTTTGAACGACAGATTCGCAAGAACAGTACTTCTTGAATGTACTAGCAGAGACTGTTTCTCCTGCCTTCACCGTGAGCGTAACCGCCCCTTTATGACAGACATGGGTTTTAGAATCGTAGCATACTACGTTGAAAGAAGCGGACACGGCCTTGTCGGTTTCATTTTTGTAATGAGATATGCTCTTGCCAGTTGCAACTGGGGAGGGGCTACGGCCCAATCCAGATAGATTCCCTGCGGATAGCGTTGGCGAGAGAGTACCGTTTCGGAGATTTAACATGTTCATCGTCCTCCATTCTGTTGCTTTGAGAGCCTATAGATCCGCCGTATTGATCCCCGCCGAAACGATCGCACTCCCAGATACCCCCATAGAGTAAACCAGTCGGACATAGGTCTCAGCAATTCCTGTAATCCGCTTCTTTCCGTATCCTGCCGCCGTGAAAGTTTTGTCAGTACTCGCCAACGTGTTCCAATTCTCAAGATCATTCGAAGCTTGAACGGAAACCGTGAGAGTCCCACTGGTGATTTCCATAGCTGTCACGTTGAAGGCGACTGAGTTTGCGCCTTCCATTGAAACAGCTTGAGAGAACTGTTCTGAATTCGTCACATAGACGTTCTGAGCCAATCTTGTGTACATTTTATTCCTTCCAACCAAGTGTTCGAAAGCCTGCTAATCATTGCTTGTAGGCATTGACCTGCGCCGTAAGAACGACACTCTCTCCAGTCGAAACCGCATATCGAAGTCGGATGTAGCCCATCGATAATTCGGCCTCTTGATCGGCCGCATAGCCGATCGTGGTGACTCGCATGGCAAAGGTGGCCACATCCTCCCAATTCTCAAGATCGTTGGATTCTTGAAGATAGACGTCTAACTGGGCGCTGGGAGCCAAAAAAGAAATTGCAACGCTCACACCAACCGCATTCGAACCCTCCATGGAGATCGCCTGAGAAAACTCGTCTCGGCCATTGAAAACCACGACGTCCGAAGCAACGTTAGTTCGCATCACATCACTAAGCCTCAAAAATGTTGATGCCAGCAGAAACGATGGATGTACCGCTGGTGTTCTGGACGTAACGGAGCCTGATGTACTCGAACCCGATTCGAGCAGTCAGCCCGGAAGTGGCATTCGGGTATTGGGCTGTGTTGTAGCCAATACCAGACGCAGCGGCGATGAGGTTATCTTCGATCGTCTTCCAATTGGCAAGTTCATTGCTCCCCTCAAGAACAACATCCAAGTTTCCTGAATCCTGATTGATTATCGTCATGTCGATTCCAACCGCGTTTGCACCAGCGACACTGACGGCTTGGGAAACCGCTTCTGTCCCGTTTGTCACGGCGAGAGCGTAGGCAATTTGGGTATACATGGACCTTCACCTTGAGATCAAGTTACATTCTTGGCGCTTTTTGCTTGATGGACGCCTTGTCCACCTCCTGCCTTTACAACGCCAACCATGGCGAATCGATTTGGCTGCGTCAAAGGAAAAGTCTTTGGAATTGAGGCGAAGCTCGACGTTTATCGCGCCCATTTCGACCTAAGTCTTTTCCGTCGTGCGCCTTCGATTCGAAACCAAGAACACGATGTTTTTTTGCATACACTTTATTTCTCGACGCCAATTTCGAGGACTCAATCAACCAACGCGAGCCCCAATCATTGACGTTCCGCAGAGTCTCCAACGTCACTCTCCAGCCTGCAAATACCGACAAGGGTCAACGCGTTCTGCCCTCCCAAGTTCAAGCCTATCCCCACCCCATAATGGCGGTAATCCGACCTTAGTTTTCACACCAACGAATCATGTTTTCCTAACGCTTCATTAGCGCCAATCCCCAATGTCC
>WFTN01000366.1 GCA_015485455.1 Planctomycetota bacterium
GTATTCACCCCGTCCCCACCCTGAAACGGTCTTTCTCAAGCCATCAACCGAGAAACAGCCTCTTGATTCGCCCCACTACCCGGTTCGACGTTCGAACTAAAAGACCAAAAAGTCTTTCACGAAGGTAAGCAAAGTGGGCCGAATCAAGGGGCTGTTTCATTGAAGCAGTCGAAGGCACCCCCGGATAGAGCGACTTAACCGTGAACTGCCATGAGATAAATCACTAAGAAAAAAATCGAAATCATCGACGTTGTTTCCAGCCAGTTGACCTTACCGTCGTCTTGCACGGCTTTCCAAAGAATCAACATGGAAGGAAACCCAAGTAAGATAGCACTTGTCGATTGAAAATCGATGGGGATTACACCTCCGTGCTCCAATGTTGGTATAAGACCTGTTTGGCTAAATGCAGCCAGCAAGATGAAAGCGATGGGTAGCACCAAAAAAGGGACCTGGGTCACAGCGCCGGAAGCGTTGGCCATGGCGATGTCGTGCTTGCCCTTGAAATGAGCTGTACCAATCATCACGAATGCACCTGAAGCGGCAAATACACTTAAGATCAAAGCACCAAACATCTCAGAGTAGCCTTTTTCACGCAGGGCCCCCACCAGAACGGCGGCGAACTCCCCAACAGCATGGCCACCAAGAACGGCACCCACAAGACCGATCAAACTGAAGCCCATGATTGTCTTCACTGACATAGGATCGCGCTGTATCTCAGGGGCAGGTTGGTTCGCCTCATCTTCACCACCATCGGAAAAACGCTTAACCAAGCGAAAAACGGCAACCACCTGCACCATCAACAAAGCGGCACCTATGACATAAAGATCTGTCGTGCCCAACTCTGAATTGTTGTGACCGGGTGGAGCAAAGACTTTCATCAACACGAAAATTGAGCCGATGGCAAAGAAAGCGCCTGCGGCGGCGGCGTATAGGTCGGTGCTAAGCTTGACCAAGGGCTTGGGCATCGCCGCTTGACCTTCGATGTCACGAGGTAAGAAACCGCAGTAGAGGCCGAAAGCCGCGACGCCCACATGCAAGGTCAGAACTGAGACAATGAAACCGACTCGAGGTGTGGCTGCCAAAACGAAACCCAGCATGACGAGCTCGGGGATATTACTAGCGAGCCCAGCCATGGTACCGGCGACAAACGTGTTCATCTTGCGTCGAGCAGCAAAGCCCTCAACCGCTTCGATCATCACCTCTGATGACCCAAAAACAACGGAAAGCCCGCCCAATCCCATCAAGGCCCCATGCAACCAACCCGGGATACTATGGCCCAACAAGTTGGCAATCGCCAAGGAGATGCCGCCGCCCACGATGAGCTTCAGCCACATCTTTCCGTGTTTCTCATTTGTCATTTCATGTCCTCGTGGTTGAGAACATGATCTATCGTTGGCTTGATGTCAAATAAAAGAGTGCCTTGAACCATTGTTCGCGCAGAAAACCCTGAACAAAGCGCCCTGTCACGGCGTCCTATGTCTTGAGCCCGTATCCATCGGCCACAAGAAGAGTCAACCCTTTGTGGGTGAAAGTCACTTGAGCTTTGTCATGGACATGCCCAATCGACTGCCGTCTATAATTTGGAATGGAATCCAAAATGAGACCGTCTCACGATGGCCCTCTTATCTCACGTCCTCTGTCACACGAACTTTCCAAGAATCAGAAATGCCCCCCAACTTAGGAGCGTACATGGCCTCCGCACGGCAAGGCATGGCATTGATCGTGCCAGGGATTTCTGCGCGCATGCGATAGGTAATTTCATGGGTTCCCTTTTGCAACCAAGTCACAAAGAACACCACCTTTTCGTCGCGCAATTCCATGTTGGAGCAGACGCCATTGCCATAGCGGCGCCCAGAGGTGAGTTGTAGAGGCTCGAAGCCAGCGGGCTTTCGATCTTCAAGCATGATGTACTCGTAGTTGTTCGCCGACGTGACAAACAGCTTCACTTCCACCTCTGTGCCAGCTTGGACTTGGTCAAGATCTTTGATTTCGCGGCGTTCATAGGCCAGGGTCTTGCGAGAAGTCCCATTCACCTGTTCAATCTTCTCGATGGGTTTCAAGGCAAAGTAGCGGCGGGCCACTTCAATTTGATAACCAGCGGCTTTGATCTTGTCTTCCAAAGAGAAGTACTTGACACGACAGGTGGTGTAGAGCTTGCCGCTGCCAATTTTCTCAATCTCAAGTGGTAGTGGCCCACTATTGATTGCGTCCCCTTGGACACGAATCTTATTGTCAAACATGAACATGTTCGAAGCTGTGATTTTCACGCGTTTGACCTCACGACCGGCCAGGCGCACGATCACTTCATAGTCAGGCTTGTCTTCGCCTGAAGCTTTCATGTACTTAGCCAGAGCCAAGATCGCTGTCGCTGTATCACGTGTCGACTTCCAACGGTTTCCGCTGCGATTAAAGATCATCCATCGACTGAGCGCTTCCAAATTCGGGTCTTGGGGCGCGATCTCCGCCATGGCTAAAAGCATATAAGCGTTGGTTTCCACTTCGTCGTCGTACCAATACCACCAGTTTAAACCACCATGCCACCAAGCGATTCCATGCTTCTTGTCAACTTGGACAAAGTCGTTCAGATTTCTCATCACCAAAGCTGCACGCTTGCTATCTCCGGATCGGTGGAAGGCCAGGGCCAGTTGGGCCTTATTCTGGATGGACAAGTCATCACGGCGCGTGAAGACGAAATCGAGGAGTTTCTGAGGATTTCGACCGGCAGTTGCCAGAGCATAGCTTGCAAATGCTAAGGGTTGAACGGCTCGGACTTCTTTCACTTCTCTTTCAAGCCAATCAGCGGAACGCTTGATCATGGAATCGGGGACGGCGTAACCAGCAGCCTTCGCCTCCGCCAATCCTTGGAGAACATAGGCTGTCAGATGCATCGAACTTGTGTCCGAACGCCACCAGCCGAAGCCACCGTCAGAATTCTGCATGCCAGCCAAGCGGCGTAGCCCTGCTTTCACCACTTGCTCCAATTCCCATTGAGAATACACCGGAACCAAGTTGCGAAGGTTGAGTTTCTCTTTGTTGCTCAAGTCTGTCCGCCTTGAAGCGATTTCATCCAATGAGATCCCCATGTCTTTGAGGGTCTTAGCAACCACCACCGCGGGTAAGAAACGACTCATCGTTTGCTCAGTGCAGCCATAGGGGTATTCGATCAGGTAGGGAAGTGCTTCCAAAAGGGAGCCGGCTAAAGATGGAGAAAGCGTGACTTCGAGCTCTGTGCTACCAACTTTCCTTTGAGCTGGTATTTCGATTGGAAAAGAAGTCTTCCCGCTGCCGCCCTGGAGAACATTCGTCTCAGTAACAACTTTGTCTATACCATAGGACAGAACAGGGAAATTCAGTCTCATAGCATCACTCTCTTGGGAACAGAGTGCCTCCATCATCAATTCGGCTTCACCGGATTCGCGCACCTTGACCAACCAATCAACACGATGTTCTGAATGTGCCCCGATCTCCACGGTTCTTTCAAGGGCGGTGTCTGTCGTGAGAGTATTGCCTTTCATTGCCAAGCTCACTTTGACTTGAACCGCCTTGTCGAAATCGTTGCGAACGATGCCACTCACAAGAATCTCGTCTCGCTCAGTAAAGAAACGGGGAGCTTGCATGCGCACAAGAATGTTCTTGGTAGTCTTGACCGTTGTCTCTGTGTTACCCACGATGGTTTTCTTCGTCAAACCTCGCAGTGTCGCAACCCACGTTGTGAGGCTATCAGGAAATTTGAATCGTAAAGACGCTTTGCCTTGAGAATCAGTCTGCAGTTGGGCGTCCCAGAACGCCAAGTCACTGAAGTTCTGTCGCACCTCAGGTTGCTCAGCAACACTGGTCCCTTCAACAACCGAGGCAGCGGAAAGGGATTGCTCAGCCTGCATCTTCATAGACTTCTTGACTCCAAGTCGCCTACCTCTTGCCGGCGATCCTGGTGTCCGTGGTGCCCCTTTGGAGTCAGCAAGCCCACCTGGGGCAAAACTTTCATTCATCGCTTCTTCTTCGGGAATTTCTCCATCATTATCGAAGACGCCTTCGGTCACAGCCCCCATTCCTCTTCCCTGAGCTTCCGCAGCGGAGAGCTTTCCCAAAAGGTTCAGGTCGAGATAAAACCCCGGAGGCATTCCGTGAAATCGGTAGTTCTTCCACTTTCGATTGCGAATAAGACGGCCGCCGAAGCTGAATTGGCTAGAATTGGAGCTGATGCTGTTCCATCCACTCCCCCCAAAATAAGACCGCTTTCTGCCGTAGAAGAACTTGCGAATATCGGCAGTCGAGTCTTGAGCGATGTAGGTGATCGCCTTGTCCATCACACGTAGGGAGAATTGCGCCGGTATACCAGCACCGTTTTCATCTCGGCTGTCAATAGCCAGGGTGGCCATCTCCCCTGGAAGATAGGTTTCTTTGTCAAAACTAAGCGCCACATCCATGAACTTGTGAGTTGGAGGCACAAGGACCTCTTGGGACGCAATATAGAACTTGCCACCGTGAATCATCGTCACAGAAACATAGACATTGGGGGCGTAGTTCTTCAGAACTGGCAAAGTCAAGACGGCAGTTTTGCCATGCAACTTGAGCATCTGATGGGACAGGACTGATTTCCCAGCTTCCACAGAAACCATGACAAAGGAATCAGGAAACTGGCAATTGATCATGAGGAACGCTTTTTCCCCAGACTTGTATTCTGTTTTGTCCGAGACGATCTCAACATTGTTAAGCTGAAACTCATCAGCTTTGTAGTCAGGAGATGTGACCCAGACATGTTGCTCGCCAACGACTGCTTCGCCCCACTTGTCTTGAGTCACATAGCGGACAACAAATCGCCCTGGGGAATCCGTTTGCCAAACAAATTGGCCCCTACCTTTCGCATTGGTGCGCGACGCGTTGCTGGTGATTTGTGTGCGGGACTCAACAATCTTATCGCCTTCACGAAGCGAGGTCACACGATAAACGACCACTTGCCCTTCAGACTCAGCAGGTGACCCGTCTGGCTTTTGCAGGCAAATTTCGAAACTTGCTTTTTCGCCAACTCGATAAAATCCTTGGTTTGCCTCAACGTGCGCAAAAAGCCCACGACGAGGAACTAAAATATCTCCTCTCCCTGAAATCGTGCGCCGAGAAAGATCGGTCAGGTCAGCTTCAACAACAAAGCGATGGTCATCCTTGGCATACTTCTCCTTCCAGGGTTGCGAGTCAATGGCCAGAACAAGATCACCCGCAGCATCGGTAACTCCCTGCCCCTGGGCCACAAGCTCTCGATTCCTTTGGCGGTATCTCCCAGGTAGGCGAGAGCTCTTGTTGCCGTAGAGATAGGCGTAGGGCTCTATGAGGTTAAAAGTGGGATAGTAGGATTCTCGATAAATCCGCCATGCAACTTTGGATTGAGCCACACCACCACCAAAGTAGAACTCTCCGTGAATCTTGACGTCGAAGCGATCGCCGGCGCGAATCGCCTGATCGGGCCCCGAGACCACCACTTCAAACTCTGGTTTCTTGTACTCTTCGATGCGGAAACGATGACTCCCCACCCAACGATTGTTTTGGCGGTAACTAATCTGGTAAGAACCCAATGGTGGTTCATCGCCAACGCGGATCGATCCGGACACCACCCCAAAGTCATCTGCCTGGATGATCTGATCGAATATCTTGCTGCCTTTTGGGTCCGTGATCGTGACCTTGAACTTTTCCTGAGGCAGATTTTCATAATCCTCATCGACCCGGCGACGTAAATTCCCAACAAAGGCGATCGTTTGAGAGGGACGATAGACTGGTCGATCCGTAAAACCATAGAGGACCATGTTCTTGTTCTTAGAATTCTCAGGATAGAAGGACTTTGGCGGAGTCAGAGCATAGTTCTTGCCCTTGTGAGCAAAGGCTTCGATATAGACACGCTGCCCCCCTGAGTCCTCATGACTCCGAAGAAAAGTCCCGTCTTCAGCAGTGATTCCCCAATTATGACCCAGCCGATCATACCAACCGAAGAGTCCTTTTGAACGGTGTTCCTGACGAACCAGAACGTCAGCACCTGCAACGGGTTGTCCATCACTTGCCGAGCCGACATAGACGATGGTTTCTTTGTTCGTCGTCTTACGGATCATGGCGATGTCCGAGACAACTACCAGAGAACGATAGGTGGTCTCTTTGTCACTCAGTTCAATCACGTATGCGCCGGTCTTTGGTAGAGACAAACTCATCTTGCCAGTCAAATGCTGATACTCTCCCTTGTCTGCTGTCTTGAAGCGACCAAGAAAAGCGGTTGACCGACGATTCAAGTATTTGGAACCAGCTATCTGCACAAGTTTGTCTACGGTGCCTAAGCTTGAGTCATGGTCTTTGAGGTATTTGCGCGTCCCATAAACCCCAGCCAAGTCGATCTCAAAAGCTTCAACTTTGAGTTCCTTGATGTTTCTGGTTTTGATCTCTAAGTCGACCTTTTCACCTGGGGCGAATGAATGGAGCGCCCCCACCTCAAGAAGGGGATGGGTAATCTCTTGGACCATGGACAACGCGTCACTGCGCCACAGACTTTTCCTATGCTTCGCCCTGAATTCCTCGAGGGTGGCTAGGGATTCGACATACAAGCCATATTCGTTCTGAATCTTTGCCAATATGAATGTAGCCTCATCACACACGGAAGATTGAGGAAAGCGCTTGATCAAATCGGCAAGGAGGAGGAATGGATTGGAGGCATCTGGCAACTTGACAATTTGAGGCTTCTCTTCCGTACCTCCGAAACGGTAACGTGTCACATAAGTTCCTTGATGACACTGCACCGTTACTTCTTGTTGGCCAGACAGAAGACGGTTGCAATAGAGAGCTTCTAAGTAACAGGCAGTGGCGTTTAGGTTGGACGCAGCGAATTCCTTGCATACCCTTTTGGCTTCATTGAACCAGATCTGAGGATCGCGCCCGAACCCCAAACCAACATTGTGTTTTTCTAGATCTTGCTTGACACTTTCAGCGGGCTCGAAACCTGCTAAACCGCCCTTTTGATTACGGTGAGCCTCCAAAGCCGTGGCCATGTTGAGACAGATCTCTGAATACTCCCCGGCCATGGTCGCCAACGCCTCTTTGTTTTTCTTTTCGCTCAAGGTCAGATGGGGGGCATAAAGTTTGCGTGCTTGAGCTAGGTCTCTGAGGGCTTCTAGAACATCATCGTAGTATGTGTAGTGGTAGCTTGCTCCCTGGATCCACTGGTCCCGACTGATGGCATCGCCCTTCTTGTAGTAATAATGAGGCATCCGCAAGCGGATGGCACCCTCCAGGCTTTTCAACCGGGCCCCCCAGATAGACCCGGCAAAAGAGCCCGACTGCAACTTCAGATGAGTTAGGGATTCGTCCCACCGTTCCAAGTGTTCTAAGCAAAGACCGATTCGACGGGCGGCGTGGCCACGCTCATTTTCGGTTTTATCGCTGTCAACAAGAATCTCGCGGTAAGCAGCCAGAGCAGGCTTATAGGAATGAGCTGCATATTGTTCATCGGCAACGTTCTGCTTCTCGAACTGGATTGGGGCAAACGTTGCGCCGGTAAAAGCCGGGATCAGAATCAAGAACACGAGTACAAAGAGATGACGATGAGACATGTGACTACCTTTACTTGCTTAAAGAGCACGGCTAAAAAAAGCCAAACGCCACCGTATGACGGGCATGATCGAAGCGACTCAGTCCCTCTGACGCCTCAAGCCACGAGAAGTTCAGAAAATACCCAAAATATTCCCACTGAGATTCAAAGATCGTACTGCCAAAATCCTACGTCGATCCATCGGTCGAATTTTCGTCCAACTTGGGAAAACAAGGCCACTCGTCGGAAACCTAACTTTTCGTGAAGCCCTACACTGGCAGGATTTGGCAATGCGATAGCACCTATGGCCACATGAAACGTTGATCCTCGGGAAAGCCGATCGAGGAGAGAACGATAAAGTTTGCCACCCAGACCCTGCCTTTGACAGTGAGAGTCCATATAGATGGCTGTTTCAACAGTGTGCTGATACGCCTTGCGTTCTCGCCATTGTGTTCCATAGGCATATCCTTGGAATTCACCATCTTGCTCGATGACCAACCAAGGATAATCCGCTGTCACCTGAAGAATACGGGACTCCATTTCGACCACGTCCACGGGAACGTTTTCAAAAGTCACAATCGTGTTGAGGACATGCTCATTGTAGAGTTGACAAATCGCCCCAGCGTCATCAACTCTGACGTCTCGTATAGCCATGAGCTATCGTTTGAAGTGAAGTGTGAAACCCGGTTCGTTTGTTCCCATAACATCGACCTTAAGAGCATTCATGCCGATGCGGTGGTAGATCAACTTGTTAGGAAAATCTCGTTCGGGGTTCTCGAAGATGGCTTTGCTGTTCGTGTGGCTGGTCATCTTGAATGGGACAGGAAAATCGTTCTCTGCGACTTTTGCCAAATAAAAGACTTCTCCTCCCATGGTCACGAGACGCAGGGTCTCTTCGCTCTTCACCGACTTGTCGCTTTTGCTAAGAGTAAGTCCCGTACCTTCAAAAGTCACCTCGCTGGCGAGGCGCCATTTCTCGATGACAAGTTCATTTCCCGATTCTGCTCGCCAATCCCCCAAAATCCAGTGCATGCTGTCCAACGGCCCCGGCCCACCATCGGAGGCGCAAGAAACAAAAGCAAAGGCCAACAAACCGACGATAGATTGAGCGAGAATACGAGGCATTCATTTCTCCATAGATACGAACCGTGAGCCAAACAAGGAAGAAATCAACGGGTTCCAGGTCCGCGGGAATTCAAATCACTTCACCTCATCACGTTCTCATGAACAGGAGGAAACACACTGTATCATGGTTCTCGAATCGTGGTCAATCGCCGAATCTAAGCTCCAAGAAAGGGAGCTATTGCTGGGATTCCCACAAATCCCAGATCTCATTCGCCCCAGAATCTCATTCAGTTAAGAAAGCCATTCTTGGCAAACCAAGAGACGGAATCTCGAATAGCCTCGACCGCGGGCCGTGATTTGTATCCGAGCTCACGTTCCGCCTTCTTGGACGAAAAGAACATCTTCTTTTTGGCCATTCTAATGCCGTCAACAGTGACAAAGGGCTCCGACCCACCGACCATTCTCGACCAGCCCTCGGCCATATACCCCAAGGGCAACAGGAGATTGTGTGGGATCTTGAGGGACGGCGGACGTCCTCCGGTGATGCCGGCCACAGCCTTCAAAATCCCTTTCAATTCCATATTCTCACCACCCAGCACATAGCGCTCACCGACAGCCCCTTTGTCAAATGCAAGCCGATGTCCTTCGGCCACATCATCAACATGAACAACATTGAGGCCAGTGTCCACAAAGGCTGGCATCCTGCCAGCGGCGGCCTCAACAATCATGCGTCCGGTTGGTGTTGGTTTGATATCGCGTGGCCCAATAGGAGTGGAAGGATTCACGATGACGGCTGGGACTCCCTCATTGTTAATGAGATCCATCGCTGCCTCTTCCGCAAGAAATTTCGATTTCTTGTAGATCCCAATCATGTCACCGTACTCAATAGGCGTATTCTCATCGCCGTTGCCGCCCTTCACAACTCCAAGAGTCGCCACGCTACTGGTGTAAACAATTCTCTTGACCCCTGCTTCGGCGGCGGCCCGTAAGATCGCCGCAGTACCTTCGACGTTGGTTCTCAGCATGGTCGCAGGGTCCCGCGTCCACAAACGATAATCCGCCGCAACATGATAAAGGCCTGTACATCCACGAACCGCAGGAATCAGCGATTCAGGTTGGCATAAGTCCCCTTCCACCACCTCAACATCGAGCCCAACAATGTTGTCTCTCGTGCTGCCTTTTCGCGCCAGAACTCGAATCGCATCACCCCGAGCCAACAGCCGCCGGACAATGGCTGCCCCAAGAAATCCCGTCGCTCCTGTAACAAGAATCATCCCTATTTAACTCCTCTTGAGTAGCGCATGCACAGGCCACAAAAAGCACCTTGGCCATCACTTTCTCAAGATAGCATGGCAATCGGCCCCCTAGATTAGGGCAAAGTGTCTGGGAGTCGGGCGAAATCGAACACAAATGGCCAAGATACACTGAGAGAGCAGGATACACGGTGCCCATGTCACTTGGGGCTGTCTGTCTCACCGATGCGAATCTCGACTTGAAATCTGCCATCGTCAATCGAAAACGCGAGACTGCCCCTGAGAGTTTCGACGATGTCAGCGACGATCGCCAAGCCCAACCCAGAGTTTTGCGTGTTCCGCCTGGAGGGGTCCTTGCACCATAGTGGCTCGGTTAAGCGCTCAAGATCTTCTTCGGAGAGAGTGGAATCTGGGTTACTGAGGCGCCAATGGAATGTCTTATCCGTCGACAGCAGATAAGATTGAATCCTACCCGGTGTCGAACAGTAGATGACTGCATTGTGGACGAGGTTGCTAACCAGGATAGGGATGAGGTGAGGGTCCGTTAGGGTAGCAGGGCCAGTACCTCTTAATTCAAGAGTGATCTTGCCCGAAGCCATATGGGAAGCATGAGAACGAAATGCCTCGTCCACCATGCTAACAACGTCGACGGAAGTTTTACCCACTTGCATTTCACCGAACTCAACCCGCGAAAGATGCAAAAGCCCATTGACAATCCGGCTCATTCTCTGGGCAACATCTGTCGTAGCCGCGATAAGCTCAGCAGAAGCTTCCTCATCCTGTGGCCATCGTTCTGCTACTTCACTTGTTGCCAATAGCTCGGCAATCGGTGTGCGCAATTCGTGAGCAACATTTGCCGTCATTCTCCGTTCACGAACAAAGGACTGCTCTAGTCTCTCCAAAAGGTTGTTGAGCTGTTGCGAAAGGACGCGCACCTCAATGGGTTGGGATTCCGTAGGCATCCGAACCATAAGGGTCTTTGCATCTATAGCTCTGGCACGGTCACTTAGAATATTGAGAGGTAGAAGGCCAATGTTGATGATCCGAATGACGACGAAGGTTGTCAGAGCGATAAGGATTAGATTCGCAATGGTCAAAACTATTCTAAAGTTCCGCAGGTGCCGATCTAAGATTTGACGATCTTGTGCTAAGGCGATAACGCATTGCTTGCCTGATGCCTGTGAATCACCCAAGGTCTTAGAAATGATGGGGCTGATAGCCTCCTCACTGCCTACTGGCTCTACGTTTTCCTTTTCATCCAGTGTTGGCGCGATTCCTATCAAAAGAGCAACAGCCCGTCCTTGGCTGCCATTCACGAGAGTCAAGTCCCAGTGAGCATGACCCTCTTCGGTGATCGTCGGGAATTGAAGATGCGAAGAGCCCAAGGACTTGGATCGAAACAGCTCAGTGCCATCACTGAGCCAAACCTCGACGTACTCGGGGTGCTTCCCTTGGGTGCGCTCCGGCAATGAATCCAAATCGAAGTCAAATGCAATGCCATCTTGGTCTTCTTCAATCAAGGAGCCCAATGTCAAGGCTCGGTCAAGTTGGTCATGATCAAAGTCTTCCACCAACATGCGTTCAAAGACAACGTCGAAGGCGAACCCAAGAACAATCGTTGTTCCTGCAATCGTTAGTATCACCCAAAAGACTAAGTAGCTTCTTATCGACTTCACGAAGAACGCTCGCCCAAGACGTAACCCAATCCCCGACGGGTGTGGATGAGTTCCTCCCCTCCTGTGCTCCTTAATTTCCCACGCAAAGTCGAAATCGCAGAAGAAACGGCGTTGCTCATAGGAAAATTGTCTTCGCCATAGAGATGGTCTTCGATTTCGATTCGAGAAATCGTTTTCCCCGAACGAGAAGCTAAGA
>WFTN01000367.1 GCA_015485455.1 Planctomycetota bacterium
CCGTTTGGCTGACATCTTAGAAGAGCTGAATCGTCAGCAAAGATCCCTGAAAATTCAAGCTGGCAAAGCTGAGCGATACAGGGAACACAGCCTGCGTGCTCGTGAGTTGCAAGCCCAAGTGGCTCTCTATCGTTTCGACGTGAATGCGTCTCGTCGTGGAGAAATCTTGGAGGAACTGGATGAGTTAGGAGAAGATCGTGCCAAGCGCGATGCTCATCAAGTGGAGCTCCGGAGATTACTTGCTGATGTCGAAGAAGAGCTCCATGTCATTACTGAAAAGTTGACCATTGCCCGGGAGCAAACCGCCAATATCGAAGCCCGAGAACAGGGCGCAAGAGACTTGGTTAGCTTTCACAAGCGGCATTTGGACGAACTCGAACGACGTGAAGAGAGTCGAAAGAGCCATATCCAAGAATTGGAGGCAGACTTGGCTTCCAGTGCTGCGGAAGGCACCCGCGCCGTGGAAGAGGCCAAAGATCTGAGCCAGCGCCTGGGGGCGATGCGGGATTCCTTGGCCAAGAACGAAAGCATTGTCGTCGGTTTTCGCGACAAGATGAAAGCGGCCGAGACCTCATTGCGGCAGGCAGACGACTCTCTGAAAAGCTTGCAGAGAAAACGCTCTGAATTTGAGAGGGAACATGCCCGCTTAGATGCAGATAGCCGGCGCTGGAAGGATGAACTGGAGAGGTTTGATGAAGCCAGGGATGAAGGGGTCCGTGAAAACGATCGCCTCAATGCTTCCTTGGTCGAACGTAAACAGCGTTTCGAAGATTCAAAGGCAAGCTGGGAAGCGGAGAAGACCGCCCACGAGAATGCCCGGGCATTGCTAACCAGCGTTGACGAAGAATTGGCCGAATCGACGGAGGAGCACAACACCCAGGTCTCGGCCTACTCGAAGGTCTCTGGCCGCGTCGAAGCTCTGGAAGGGCACATCGCTCGGCAAGAGGGCTTGGATGAGGGTGTTCGTACCATCCTGGCCAAGCGCAAGAAAGACAAGAACTTCCTGCCAGGATTTCGCGGGTTAGTCATTGATCTCTTTCAAGCTGATTTGGTTTTGGCGGACGCCTTCGAAGCAGCCCTGGGCGATCTCTCTCAAGGTATCGTCGTTGACACTTGGGACGAAGCCCTCGCCGGAGCTGAATTTCTTGCTGCTGGGGGCCAAGGTCGTGCGGCCTTTCTTGCCCTCGAAGCGTTTGAGAAGAAGGCCGGCAAAATTCCAGAGGGCATCAAGCCCAAGGATGATCAAGCGGCCCGAGTTTTGGGTAGCCTTCTGGAAGATCTTCAAGTACTGAGTTTCGAAGATATCAAAGGCAAAATCGGCAAGCCTAAGTTTCCCGCCGTCGTGGTGACAGCCGATGGCGGCATTGTCCGTGATGGTCGCATCATTGTGACCGGCAGCAGCAAGGGCAAAAGAGGGCTAATAGCTGTTCGCTCCGAGCTGGAGTCACTGCGGGCCGAAAAGGCAGCCTTAGAAGCTGACTTAGCCGCTTTGTCGCAAAAGTTGGAAGCCCTGCGGAGCAAACGACAAGAAGGACGTGCTGTTGTTGAGGCCTGCCGTCAAAAGGTTGCCATTGAAGAAAGTGCTAATCGGGCCCTTGACCACGAAGTGCAAGCTCTGGCAAGACAACGCGAGCGTGCTGTTGCCGAGTTGGAGCAATTAGAATCTCGGCGCCATGATGCCGAGTCTCGATTGTCCCAAATAGGTCAAGAACAACAAAAGAACACCGCAGAGTTGGAAGAAGCGACCTTGCTGCTCAAGCAGGCCGAAGATGCTCGGTCCATGACAAATGAGGATCGGGATGCTCTGCGAGCTGAATTAGATTTGGCTGCGACGAAACTTGAGCATGATCGTGTTGAGTTGGCCACAGCTACTCAGCAGTTGGAAGGCTATCAAAGTAGCGCTCGTCACTTAGAAGATCGCCACGAACAGGCGAAGAAGGCCATCCAGCGTTACCATGGGGAGTTGTCCACATTCGCTGAAGACAAGGCCAAGTCGGCCACTTCCGTTGGTGAAGAAGAGGAAAAAGTAAAACTCTTCCAATCGCAACTCAAAGAATCGCGTCAGGCCATCAGCACGATTGAAGAGGAGCTAAGCGAGGTACGCCGGAAGCACAAAGACTTAGGGGCTCAATGCCGAGATGTCGAAGAAGAGTTGCGCTTACTTGAGAATCGTATCCACAAATCTGAAATGAAGTCAGGCGAGTTGCGCGTTGCCATGGAAGGGCTGATCGAGCACATCAAGGAAGAGCTCGAACTCGACTTGGTGGAACTTCATGAAGGCTTCGAGGCCACGGATGACGTGGACTGGCAAGGAATCGAAAACGAGCTCGAAGAGCGCAAAGCCAAGTTGCGAAAACTTGGCAACGTGAACTTGCAGGCTATTGATGACTTGGCTGAAGTGGAAGAACGTTTGGAGTTCTTGACGGCTCAGCGCAATGACTTGGTTCACAGTAAGGGACAGCTCGCCCGTATCCTGCGGGATATTGAAGAAGAGTCTACCCGCCTCTTTAACGAGACCTTCAATCATGTGCGTGAGCATTTCCAAGTGATGTTCCGCAAGCTCTTTGGTGGTGGTAAGGCAGACATTGTTCTCACGGATCCCGAAAACGTTCTGGAATCAGGAATCGAAATCACAGCGCGGCCTCCGGGAAAGGAAGCTCGCAGCATCACTTTACTGTCCGGTGGCGAACGTACCCTCACTGCCGTGGCTCTCTTGTTTGCCATCATTAGGGCTCATCCTTGTCCATGTTGTTTGATGGATGAAGTTGACGCCGCTTTGGACGAAGACAACACCGAGCGGTTTTGTCAACTCTTAGATGAGTTCTTCGATCGCACTCAATTCTTGTTGATTACCCATAGCCGTCGAACGATGGCACGGGCAGATGTTCTCTTTGGAGTGACGATGGGAGAACGGGGCGTAAGTCGTCACGTGGGAGTTCGCTTTGAAGACGTAGCCGCGGACGGCAGCTTTGTAGAAAGGGACTCCAGCTCGGACCCTAAACTCGGGCGTGCTGCCGCCCGTAAATCCAGCGGCAAGAAAGCGAAATCTGACACCAGGAAATCATCTTCCAGTCGGCAACAGGGCGACTCGCTTAGGGGTGAGGCGCTTCCGGACAATGACAACAAGAATGGGGCGACCAAGGTTGTTGCGGGTGAAGTTCTGATGGAGATGGAAGCAGCTTCGGACACGCCGGAGGTCGGAGGCCGCACCAAACCTGAAGAGAACGAAATGGAGATGGAAGGCTAAACATGGCCCTCTTCCCGAATTCCCCTGGGTAACCCTGGGTCTCTACCCGTGGATAATGATCCAGTAAGGCTTGAGGCTGATCGATCCGAAGACAGATGAGGATGGCTATGTGCCATACCTCATTTTCTTTTGTCGGGCGAGTCCATGCATTCCTATAAATCTCTTGTTGTTGTCGCTGGTCTTTTGAGCGTTCTCCTCCTCCTCGCAGGTGTTCTTTTGCAGGTGGGGGAGTCTCCCAATAAGTCTGAGAACGGCCATGCTGC
>WFTN01000368.1 GCA_015485455.1 Planctomycetota bacterium
CATCCAACCACGTCCACACAAGAGACCCCGGTGAACCCGAGCGGGTAACAACTTCAAAGTGCTCAACCACAAGGCCGAGCTTGCTGGCAAGAGCGGGGATGGGAACTGATGCGTTGATCATGCCACCCCCTTGACGCCAACTTTCAAGACAGGCGGCAACGCCACCGTCGAACGCTTCGCTTTTGGGCAACATATTCATGGTGCCCCAATTGAGATATTCTTGAAGAGCGTAAAATCCTCCTGGGCGCAAAGCTTGGGCTATTTGTTCGAGGACACCTGTTGGGTCCGAAAGCCAAGAGAGAATCCAACGGCCATAGGCTGCATCGATGCTTGCTGGCTCAAGGTCGAGGGACTCAACTGAGCACACCTGCCCGGCGACTTGGGTCAGTCCACGGCGCTCCGATTCAGATATGAGTTCCTCGATGAAAACACGGCTTTCATCAGTGCCAATAACCCGCCCTTTGAGGCCCACGAAATGAGCTAGATCAAAAGTAGTCAACCCAGGCCCGCAACCAAGATCGACAACAGTGGCGCCGCATTTCAATCCTGCTCGCCCCAGCAAAGAATACATCTGCTCAATCCAAGCCCGGTGTTGTCTGGCTAAGCGCCGGGACTCGCTAGCGTCCGTCCCGAGAATGTAAGAATCGTCGGCCTCTGACATCTATTTCATCCTCATCACAAGTAGAGAAGAGAATCGTCGACTTACTGATCAAATTCGGGGTGAATCCCGGTACTACGGATGATACTGGTATCCCATAGTTCACAGTTGGTTGGTTCTGAAGAACGAATCTCACAATCTTCAAGATTGCAGGCCGAGCAATGTCTCGGCTGGCAGGGATCAATATGAATGATTGCTTCCAGATCCTCTTGGATGGACTCCTTAAGGGCGGCTTCAAGTTCATCGCTGCGATTGTGGATACGCGTCAGTTCCCAAAACCGTGGCATGAAAATGTGGAAGTCGATGTTGAGGTTCGAACCCGCTCGCCTGGCCCGCAATTGATGAGGCTGGAGATCACCGGGCTTCCTGGCGGCGTTGAGAGTATTGACAATCTCAGTGAGGACATCGTCATCAGCCTCGTCCAAGAGCTTGCCAACGGAAGTACGCACCAACTTGTAGCCTGATATGAGAATATTGATCGCCAAAATCACAGCGATAATGGGGTCGATGATATTGAGGCCAGTAAATCCAACGGCGATCAAACTAGCAATGACCCCGGCGGAAGTTGCCACATCTGTCATCAAGTGAACACCGTCCGCCTCAATTGCCAACGATTTGGATTCTTTGCCAACCCGGATGAGATGGAGACCCAGAACCGCGTTGACCAAAGCAGCGCCTCCGGTGATTGCCATGCCCCAGCCCAACTTGGTGATCTCTGGTGGCGTGATAAGAGCCGGAATAGCCGCAGCCATAATCACCAGGGCCGCACCGACAATGAGCGCACCCTCGAATCCCGCCGAGAAAAACTCCACCTTTCCGTGACCGTAGGGATGATTCTCATCAGCCGGCATCGCACTGACCCGAATGGCGAAATAGGCGAATGCTGCGGCGAAGACGTTGATAATGCTCTCGGCCGCATCAGAAAGGACTGCCGACGAACCCGTCATCTGCCAAGCGACGAACTTGGAAGCCGTCAGCATGGATCCAACAATCAGTGACAAACGGGCTGCCGCCAACTTCCTTTTATCGTTCGCCGAGATCATGATCTGCCTATTGTTGAAAAGAGTATCAAGGCCACAAGGACTAACACCACGATCACAATCCAAGTCGATGAACCACCACTCCTGCCTTCACGTCCCATAGTAACGTAAGCACCGCAAATCGCACATCGCTCCGAATCGTCATAGATCATCGCCCCACAACTGGGACAAGGCGCTTCTGTTTCTTCTTGCACCCATTCGTCGTCACCTGTGCAATAGGGGCATTCATCCAAGAACGCTGGCAATTCGGTGCCACAGCCTCCACAGGTGATCGAACCGTCGCTCTCATCAAAGTGAACATCAACCATGGCTGGATCCTATCACCGTTGAAGCCAAGCGAAAATCGATCTTCACAGTAAACAAGGATTTATTGACAAGACGAAGTCATTGAATAGTCGATTCGATTGTGCGGAAAGCAGTTGAGCACCCTCAAACTTCTCTTGCCTGAAGACCCATCGCCAATCAATACGCTTGATACGGGCCATTAAGGGCTTGGAAGCCGGGACGAAACTCCAATGCCATGGCTCGGCCAAGAATCCGCCACGGAAGTCCTCGTAAGGTTTGGCAAAGCCATAGGACGCCCCATGTTCTTCCAGCCAAAGATTGGCCGAGGCACATGGTCCGCCCTCTTCCCAATCTTCGGGTTCGAGCCTTGCCTCATCCACGAGTTCACCAGCGACAATGTCAATTTCGCACCCCCAATGATGTCTGGACCAACCGGGAGGAGCGCTAAACTCCATAACCCGACAAAGAGACGATTGTGGGTCTCCGAACTGGGCGAGAGCTCCTCGAAATTTCGCATTCCAGATCTGGGTTTGACGATCAACACTCCGAAATCCCGACGCTGCCCCGAGACGAATGCCATCCTCGGCGGCACTCCTGACCATCACCTCAAAGGGATGTGCCACAACGGCAAGAACCTCAACATAATGATCTTTTGCCGATGTGACTGAGATCAAATGGTCAGGAAGCGCCTCCAAGCCGGACTCGCGCAAAATGGCCGTCAAGCTCATTTCTTCTCCTTGGGGACGTCACGCACGATGTCGAGAATTCGATCATGGAGGATCTTTGCCTTCTTATACTTGGGGTGCCGGTCGACAACCTGAGCCACCTGCAAGCGGGCCCGATGGTAGTCTCCACTATTGAAGAGCGATTGGGCATAGAGATAACGGGGCTCTGGAGACCCAGGGTCGGCGGCGACACAAGCGGAGTAGGGCTCAATAGCTGATTCAAACAAGCCATTGGCAAAGTAGATGTCTGCTAACCTGCGAATCAATTGAATCTGATCCGGTTTCTCGCGCAACGCTCGCTTAATGCGGCTGATCTCATCGGAGTATTTGACAATTTCCTGATAACGCGCAGCCCAGATCGACGCGCTTTTCTTGTCTTTGAGGCGCCTATAGGCTAAGGCAACATTGTGAGCAGCGGCGTGATGAAGAGGGTCCAAATCGAGGGTCTTTTTGAACTGGGCAATCCCCTGGGAGATCATCTTCTTCTTCAGCAATGCCAACCCCAGCCGATAGTGGGCCTTAGGCATGGAATCATCATGCCGTAGGGCCTTCTTGAAGTACTTGATAGCCACATCAATGTCGCCCTTGTGCCAAGCGACCAGACCAAGACAAAAGTTGCCGTTTGCTTTAAGCCTTTCATTTCGGCCGTCAGATGCCATGGATTCGGCGTAGGGAATAGCTTCCTCCAAACGATTACTGCGAATCAGCGCAAGAGGGAAATGTGTCACCAATGAGCCCAGTTTCTTGTCAATCTTAATGCCAGCCTCAAAGGCTTTTGCTGCTTCTGACCATCTCGAACGAGCAAAGAAACACTCTCCCAAAAGAATGCGAATTTCGCCGTCGTCCTTGATCCTCTCACATGCTTTCGTGAGATACGAAATAGCATCTTCGTAGTTCAACCGCGCCATGTAGCGCTCGGCCCGCCTCTTAACATAGCGCGGATCATTCTCGAACTGGGCCCAAAGAGTCGAAGTCAGAACGCAAAGCAATAGGATGACCTTCATTTGCCAGCTCCTTCGACCAAATTGTTGTAAGTGTTTGGTTTCACGTTGAAAATCTCAACCTTGCCTGAGGGCCAGCGAACTCGCATCGCCGAGAAAACTCCTGCAAACACAACCCGACCGTCGTTGGTTGATTGAAACGAAGCATGTCGCCGAATGGTCTTGGACAATTTCCCGTCAACTGTTGAGACAGATGCCCCCAAGCCCTGGGTGTTTTCACTCTTGCTTTGACAAGACACGCCGATAAATGAGGGGCCATCATCTCCATCCCGCACTTTGTTCTCAATAAGAGTCGGCTGATCATTGAGATTGCAAACTATCACATCGACATCACCGTCATTGTCGAGATCACCAAAAGCCGCACCTCGAGAGACTTTCTTGACGGCCAAAGCTGGGTGCTTTAACTGAGAGAGCAGGCGAAAACGATTGTCGTCCTCACCGACATAGACCTGATTGAATTGAGGGTAGTCCGTGGCCGTGCCGGTCTTAGCTGCTTGAGGGTAAACATGCCCATTGGCAACGAAGAGGTCTTGTTTTCCGTCCAAATCGAAATCGATGAAACCAACCCCCCAGCCCAAAGAGGCAAGACTTCCTAAGGCCGTGCCAGCAGTGGCGGAAGATTCCAGGTAGAAACCAGATTCATCACTCATATAGAGGTTGTTGACTTCTCCGCTGAAGTTGGTGCACACGATGTCTTCTATGCCGTCGCCGTTTAGATCGCAGGCGTCGAGCCCCATCCCTGCCTGAGCTGCGCCGTCCTCGCTCACAGCTAAGCCCACTTCCCAGGCTTCTTCTTTGAACTTCTGAGTCTCGGCATCAAATCGAAGCAAGAAATTGGCCATAGCATCATTGGCAACGTAAAGATCACAATTGCCATCTGAATCGAAGTCACCGGCGATCACTCCCAAACCATAGGAAGAAGGCAAATCCGTTAGACCCCACGCTTCGCCAGCATCAGAAAACCGTCCCCGGCCATCATTGCGGAAGACAACATCCTTTTGAGGGGCAAGTCCTTTCGGACCACACATGACCTTTTCCCCCTTCCATTTGCAACTGAAGCCAGGCATGCCATCTTCCGGTGGTTGAGCAAAATCAAAGTCGAGATAGTTGCAGAGATAGAGGTCGAGGTCACCGTCCCCATCGATGTCAGCAAATGCGGCGCTCGTCCCCCAACCGGGGTCATCGAGTCCAAATGCCTTGCTATGGTCTTCAAACACCCCTTCATTGTTAATGAGCAAGACATTTCGCCCAATTTGAGTGACGTAAAGATCATCATCGCCATCGCCGTCCACATCGGCGCAAATCGGGGCACAAGCCCAGCCCCATTTGATGCGAGACATACCGGTAGCATCGCTGACATCTTCGAACTTAAGATTGCCTAAATTGCGAAACAACCGGACACCATAGCCAGCCTTGTTCTCTCGAGCCCGCTCCAAGGTTGAGCCCGCCACAAGAACGATGTCCAAGAACCCATCCTTGTCATAGTCCATAAGCCCAACGCCCGTTGACTTAACTTCGCAGATATACTCTTGCTTCAGGGTTCCACTCTTGGTTTTGAAGGTGAGACCACTATTGGGCGTCCGGTCTATCAGCGTGAACTGGGCTTGGGATTGGCGCTTTCGAGGAGCTGGATCGTCTCCGTCACCACAGGCGAAGAGACCAAAACTCAACACTGCGAGAATCAAAGCAAAGAGTGAATAGGGACGGGACATGCGTAGGGACCTCCGCCCAAAGGATACGGATATAGGTCCAAGAGTCGTAGCCCTTGTCGAAAAAATGCCCGGAGATTGTTTCTGCCGACTTGCTGGAAGAGCGATGAGCCCCGTGGTTCTGTCTCAGTTGGCACTCAGCACGTCAGCTAGAACGTCACCTGGATGACGTTCGATCCCCTGAAATTGTAGTCAGGAGGCACTTCAATCGCCACCGCTTGGAGTGTCAAACCGGCTGGAAGCCCTGTTGCCCCCCAATAGAAATTGCCGTTCGCATCCGCGCTCGAGTGAAAGGGAATAACACCATAGGGCATGAAAATGGTCTGTAAAGCGTCTGGGGCCACGCCATAGATGGGTCCGCTCCCGATAGGTGAGAGGATTTGAAGGGAAAACCCGATGACCCAGACATTAAACGGAGCCATGTTCTGGATCTGAACCAAGATGTCCCCAACGCCCGTGGTTGTGATGGACAGAGTCAGAGGGTCCGGTTGGTTAGCAATGGCGTCCAGCACTGCCTGCTCGGCATTCAAGCGCCCATGGCCGTAGAGCAGGCTATGCCCGCTTGTATTGTAGTTTGCCGCCGCTGGTTGGATTTTGTCGGCGCTGTCCCGCAAGATGTCGCCAACTTGAACCCAATTGAGATCCGGGGCAACTTCAAGAATCAAAGCTGCGACCCCTGCCGCCAAGGGAGCCGCTGACGAAGTACCGCCGAAACTGAGCGTTGTTGAACTCCCTATGTCTGTGGTGCTGATAGATCTCGTTCCACCAGATGAAGGCGCCATGAAATCGAGTTCTGGCCCATAGTCACTGTAGTTCGATCGCAGATCAAAATTGTCTGTCGCACCAACCGCGATGGTATAAACACTGGCCACGTATTCGTCAGGTCCAATGGGCTCGTTGCCGTTTCCCGCTGCCCAAAAAATCGGGCTACCAAGACCATTGCGGCCAACACCGACAGCGTAAGCAAACGACTGCTCCACCAGAGTTGGCAGAGGGAAGGGAATCCCATCAGGCCCCCAGCTATTGGTAATCACGTCAGCACCGTTATCAGTGGCCCAAATAAAACATCCGGCTTCATCCGTAGGCGTGCCGAACCCGGAGCCGTCAAGCAGGCTAATGGGAAGTATCGTTGCCTCATAGGCAGCGCCGCATACTTGATTGTTGTTGTTTCCAATGGCTGCGGCAACACCGGCGCATCTAGTGCCATGGCCTGCTGGATCCTGGGCGTTTGTGGGCCCTGCTCCGTTCAAGGGATCGTATCCCAAGGAGTATTGCAAAAGATCAGGATGGGCCACTTGGACACCGGTGTCGATCACGGCAATAGTCATTCCCGCTCCCGTCGCATGGTCCCATGCTGCCGGACCTTTGATGTCCGCCCCCACAAGGCCACCCCCTTGACCCGTGTTTTGCAAGTGCCATTGGTTGCCAAAAAGAGGATCATTGGGAATGATGTCGTTCCTTTGCCCCAAGAATCGCAGCCAATTTGGGTGAGCCCAAGTGACACTCCGCAACGCCACCAACTCTTGAGCGACCTCCATGGCATCACCTCCTGGGGGAAGCCGCAACAAGAATGCGCCTGGAAGCCAGGATATCGGTGCCATCAGCTGAGCTTCCACGCGATCCAAATCCCTTTGGATCTGGTTGACTGTAGGTGCCCCAGCGAACTTCACCACAAGCTGGTTGGTCAAGAGATACCAACCTTTGCGGCCAGCCTCTGAAGCAATGCTATAGACTGGATGAGCAAACCGAACATCACGCCTGCGGCGTAAAATGGCGACGAGCTCGTCTCGCGACCCAGGCCGAACTTCGAGAACGGCGCAGCGCCTCCCAGGAAATCTCTCCTTCAGGCCAACAATGAGATTGCCAAGCTCTTCCAAGAATCGCTCCCTATTGAAACGACTTCGAAAGCCAAAAACCACAAGGTCTGGGCTAGCAGTTAGCTCCACGTCCTGTTTTCCCAACCTGGTTGTTCGAACGTCTTGTCCAAAGACCAGGGGTGCAAAACAGCAAAGTGCGATAATTAAAATTGAGACCCTAAGCATTCCTGACTCCATATGAACTCACTATCGTCCGGATGATGCATCGTACTTGCCTATGCTTTCAGAACGATAAAGTTTCTATTTGGGTGAATATGCAAGGGTGAGGAATCATGGTGCGATCCCAGCACATTTATCCAGCGGATCTCTCTGAATAAAAAAAACGGCGACCACTGGAAGGTGGCCGCCGTGAAGGAACTGTGGAATTGGGTTATCAGGCGTAAACGTCAACGCGTGACCCGATTTCTTCGGGTTCGCGACTTGAAGCCTCTTGCACCTTTTCAGATGCTTGCTCCTCCAAGATCGGTTCGCCTCGCTTGACCGGCGGTCGGCCCTCCGCCTCAAAGATCGGCTCGAATTTGCCGTCCGTGCGGGGAGCGCGAAACTTCACCTTAGCCCGGGGAGCTTCCTCTTCGGTGGCGTCTGTTTGATGACGCTTACCGTGGCGGCTGTCTCCGGCCTTTGCCTTTAAACCTACTGGGTCACGGCGTTGCCGCCCTGATCCAGCCGCCTCATCGGCGGACCCCTGACTGAATGTCGCGTCCTCGCTGTCGCGAGAGCGCGCCGAAAGATCAGAAACGCGTGCAGGGCTGGAAACCCTACTGACGCGATTTACACCTATCGACGCCGCTCCTAAGGAGATTGGGTCGAACATGATTAGCCCCATGTCGTTTGTATGATTTGGCCCACAAGGAGCCGAATCAGAGAAGTCCACCCCAGCGTACCCCGAGTTCAAAGACCAGGTCGGAAATTTTTACAATGAAATTCGACTCACGGGTTTCTTCGTATATGCCGATGAGTCATGAGCAGGACATAACCCAACCAAACCAAACGGTGGATGAGTTTCATGTCTGCAAGCCAACGTTCCAAGAATACCCGCGTATAGAAGAAGCCCCATGGCAATTGTCATGGAATAAGCTCAAGCAACGTATTTATGGTACAGTGGCCACCGAACACCCGGGATCGGTCGAGATGAGTGCGCCTGCTCCATTTGGGAGCGAGAAAGTGTCGGCTCTTTACTAAGAGGGCCGCGGCCCATTCATCTGACCTTTCCTACTTTTCGCGCCCCATTCCCTTCTATCGCCGCCAACGTTTGATGCGATTGCGAATGATCTTATCTTTGGTGTAGAGAGGCGACAGGGCTTTCCGCAATGATTTGGCAGAACCTTTCTTCGCCTTGACTTTCTTGCCTCCCATTTCTCTCTTGGCAGCTTCCGCCACCAGAATAATCTGATGGTTTCTCTCTCCCTTGATGAGAGCATCGACTTGAGGGATGAGACTCGAATCCTTCGAGGTCATATAAGCAAAAAGAATGGCCGTCCGCGGCGCCACTCCTTTTGCATCTTTCTTCCAGCGATCCTGAAGTGTTTCCTGGACGTCCTCATCCTCCAAGAAATAACCCAAGGACATATAGGCTGCCATGCGCATCGGCTCTCTCTTGTCGCTAACGTGAGCAAGCAAAAGCGTTTTCACTTCCTGCTCGCCAGCACCACAAGGCCCCAGTGCTCTCAAGATATCTGTGTGCAGCACTTTGTAGTTGCTCTTCTTCACTTTGAATAGGGCAAGCAGAGGTTTCGTGGCTTCTTCCGCCTTGAGTTCTTCTAGGGTGACAACGGCACAATTCTTGACCAAGACCGAGGGATCGTTCAGCCATTTGAGAACAATAGGAATGGCATGCTCTAAACCGTCATTGCCCATAGCCCGAATGCAAGCAGCTTTGTCCGTCTCTTTCTTGAGCCCTTCAATAATCATGTAAAGCGTGTCTGTTTTTTTCTTATCCTGAAAATCAAGGATCGCTTTGACAGCTTTGACCTTCTGTTTCGTGCTTCCTTTTCTGACGGCTTTGTAGAGTTTCTTGGTGGCCCCATCCATGCCATCCACAACCTTGGCACCAAACTGAACCAAAGCTCGGTTAAGAAGCTCCAAGAAGGCCGGCTTCTTCAACTCATATATCTTCTGCATGAAGATCTTCTGCTCGTGGTCGACGAAAATATGATTGGGCACTTTGACATCCGTCGTTTCCAGGAAATCGAAACGAACTTCTTTTTCATTTTTCCTGAGAGCATCGCAACTGATGGAGCCAAATAAGGCGCTGACATTCACCGAGGTGCCATCGATGATCCGGGTCACTTCTTTGTGTCGATCGACACAGGTGGGAAGGAGGACAAAATTCTGCAATTTCGCGATGACTTCCGGGTCGGTATAGATATTGCGAAGCATTCTTTGACAAGCGATTTCCTTGCTCATATGCATGGTGATCAGGAGAGGCTTATTCTCGCTCTTAGAACGAGCAAAGGCCGCTTCCAAGCCCGTTTCCCACCTTATTTCGCCCTGAGCGAAAACGTGAGAAACGAAACTGGACAAAAAAACGAGTGCAGGAATGAGGACTCTATGCATGTGGTTCTTCTACTGCGCGTGTGAATTTCACCAGGAGCAAAGCGTGATGTGGTTAGAACACCCACCGGACCTTGTTGTTACGCCCGGAATCGATGATTTATTCGTGGGAATTCTTACCGCCTCAGCTCGCCCCTCGTGACTCCAACCCCAGAGGGTTAACATAGAGCACATCACACAATTGGAGAATTAAGATGTTTCGTCGTCTCATGACTTGCGCCCTAATCGCTGCCTTCACAAGTCTTTGTGTTTCAGCTCAAGATTCCCGACCGACCAGTAAACCAAGTTCACGCCCTACATCCAAGGCATCCAAAACCGCCAACACCAAGAAATGGTTGGATAAAATGGCGACCCCAATCAAAGTGGGGCAAAACGGTCGCTGGGCAGAATACGGCAGCGCCATCAAGATGAAAGCCCAAACCTCTCTCAAGGCGATTGCCAACAAACCAGAAGACTTCAAAGGCAAAGTGGTCTTACTTCGGGGCAAGATCAACTCGATCTGTGTCAAGAAGGGTTGCTGGCTTCGCATGGAAGACAGCGGTGAAGAACTCTTCGTCAAGTTCAAGGACTACGCTTTCTTTGCTCCCCGCCATTTGGCCGGACACGATGTTCTCTTGGAAGGGGTTGTCAGCCACGATGTGGTCAAAGAAGCCGAACGGCGTCACATGGCCGAAGACGCTGGCAAGAGCAAAGAAGAAATCGCTGCCATCAAAGGTGACAAGACCGAACTCCGCATGATGGCTCGGTCCATGCGTATCATCGAGCCTACCGCGCCCCGCAAAGCTCAAATGGTCATGATTGGCGACCACAACAACCGCAAAAAGATGACCCCACTCACGGACGTCGTCAAGGATCCCAAGAAATACGTTGGCCAAGACATCGATATCTCTGGGCAAATTGTCTCCGCCAAAGCCCGTGAGTTTGAAATTGAGTCTCAAGGGAAGCGTCTCACTTTGACGTTTTCAGACCCACTCCCTGATCTTCGCTTGGTTGTCATGCTCAAAGCCGCCACCCGTCCAGCCTATGCCCGGGCTTTCGGCCAAATTCACATCAAAGACGGTGTTGTCACTTTCGCCGTGAAAACCGCTTCGGTGGTCTACTGACCGAAACATCTTCACTTCGGAGATGATCCAGTCTGATTGTTGTCAAGCGTCCCTCTTCAAAATGAAGAGGGACGTTGGGCACCAACATTCCAGCAATGGCGATATCACATGAGGGCCACATACTTTCCCCTGCCCTCGCTTTCTCAGACAACCACCTAGGTAGAGTAATTTCGAATTCCCCCAACTCGTCGGTCGTTCCTTGAAACGGGAGAGCTCTCCCCAAGACCTCGGTGAGAACAAGACGAACTTCTGCCCCCTCTATGGCGCACCCCAAAGACCCTTCAAGGCGACCATGGTGGGTCTCCAAAGTCAAACTCCGCCCCACTTCAATCGTTGCTATTCCATCGCCAACGACTCCAGTGAAGAAATCTCCAGCCCCGGTGTGCTGCCCCGTGGCATAGACTTCCACATGGGCGTCCACAGGCACCTTGGTCATCACGCACTGGAGGAGACCTTCTCCCGGTTTATATAATTCGGTCCCACACCTTCCTGTGGGCATAAGGCCATCTCCGACCAAATCCCAGCGCCACGACAAATAGACTGGCTCGGGGGTTTGCCAATCGTAAGTGATTGTACAAGTTCGCAGTGCATCTTTGGCCACCATGCGCACCAAAGGCGATGACAACTCAGACAGCCATTCTCCACGCAAGCGCCAATCAAGATCTTCGAAATCTGGGTGCGAGACCCGCAGTCTGAATGGGAAATCGTGGATCGGAGACAAAGACAGCCGGACCTGGCCAAGGGCATCACTCCGCCCGGCTTCCATGGACAATCCTGGCAACGTAATCGAAACGAGAGCACCAGGAATAGCCTGAGAATCGTGGTGGTTTATGACCTTGAGGACGAGCTCCTGGTCTCTCCAATCCTGCCCCCGTCGGCTATTTTTTTGATTTTTTGGCCCACTTCTACCCAAGTCACCACGGTTCCCAAGAGAAAAGAACAAAAGAAGCAAGGCCAGCGACACGATCATCTTCAGTTTCATGAATTAAGACCCAGACACGATAATCACCACAGAATTGGCTGAAATGGCGAACAGAACCCGTTCGCTTCAAA
>WFTN01000369.1 GCA_015485455.1 Planctomycetota bacterium
TTCTTGGCCGAAGAGATTGTGGCCTACCGGGAAGAAGCTGGTGAAGAAAAAGAAAGAACGGAGGGCCGCTACTCAGAGACGGGTTCTTTCTCAGGCGAGGACAAAACCGAAGACCCCACAGGTGGTGCCCCCTTCACGCAAATCAGCGAAATCAAAGAGAAGGTTCAGGGGATCATCCCAGCGACATACGATAAGATCAGCCCATTTATCACGGTCCAAAGCACTGTATTCAGTATCATTGTAACAGCCGAGATTGGCCAACACAGAACCAGTAAAATGTGGGTGGTAAATCGTAGCCCTAATGGCTTCAGGATCCTACTTGAACGCCCGGTGAACAGGCCTCCCAAGTACTTCCCCTACTACATTCCCGACAATGCCATCGAAAAAGCAGAAGAAGATCAGGACGTCGACAGGTAGGTGATAGATCTAACGACGGCGCTGATTTGAACGTCCCAAATTCCCGCCACGACGAACGCGATTGGTATTGCGCTTTTGTTCCTTTTCCATGCGCTTGCGTTTCTTCTTGTGACGAAGACCTGCCTTTTCCCCAGAAAAACGTTCTGAGTTTTCATCGCGCTTCGGTGGTGTTGCCAAATGGCCACCTTGTTTCTTGATCTCAGCCAAACGATCTTCGATGGCTTTCACTTCTGAAGCATCAAGACGACGGGCAGTACCCTTCTTCACGGTGCGGAGATCCACAGGACCGATGCGAATACGTTTCAGCTTCAAAACCGCATTACCAACCTTGGCAAAGATGCGTCGAAGCTGGCGATTCTTACCTTCATGAATGGCAACACGAACAAAGGTAAACTGCTTGCTGCGTTTGATCACTTTAGTGAACATCCGCTGAGTCTTACCCGTACTCAACCAGACACCCTTGCGAACCCGGTCAAGATCGGCCTGACTGAGCTCGCCACGAAGTTTCAGGTCGTAGACCTTTTCTAAGCCAAATTTAGGATGGGTCACCCGATTGGAAAAATCACCGTCATTGGTGACCAAGATTAGACCTTCGGAATCTTCATCCAAACGACCAACGGTGTAAAGGCGCCGATTGCGATTGTCGTGGATCAAGGAAACAACTGTGCGCCTGCCAAATTCATCATAATTGGTGCACAAGAAACCCGCCGGTTTGTAAACCGCGTAATAGACAGGTTTTTCGACCACAACGATTTCTTCGTCGAAGCGAATTTCCTGTACTTCGGGATCTACAAGGACCCCCATCTGACGCACTTCAACTCCGTCGATGGAGACGTGGCCTTCAGCGATCAGTTCCTCACAGCGCCTACGAGATGCGATTCCCGCAGATGCCAACAATTTGTGTAGTCGTTGCCTTGACATAAGAGCCCATGTTTCCGCAAATTGACCCGCGCTTCAAGTCAAGGTCTGGGATGCTTGGCAATGATCAGAGAGGCTGGCTCAGGAGACTTGAGAGAAATGGGAGTGGCATCGGCCCCAATGATTAGGGTTTCTCCCTCTTCAATCTTCGCAGTTTGCCCTTCTTTCTCGATCTGAATTGAGCAAGCGCCTGTAAGCCCCTGCACCACAATGAGAGCTCCTCCAGCCACAACAAACTTCGAGTGAACAGTCCATTTCTCGATGCTAAAAACGCCCATATCGACCAATAGCTCGCGTTTTCCGCCTTCATCCTCTTGCAGCGTTACTGGTTGTGAGAGGTCTGGACGCAGGTCAATATTGATCGACCGAAGCCCGTCTTCTAGGTGTAGCTCTCGAGGTTTTTGCTCTTCATCCAGGCGCTTGAAGTCGTCAAGGCGATAGGTCAAATCGGAAGTTTGTTGAACTTCAAAGAGGTAGATCCCGGCGCCAATAGTGTGAGCACATCCCGCAGGAACAGGAATAACATCACCAGATTTGACCGAGATTTCTCTCATGAGCGAGAGGATTCCCCCGTCTTTTAGCGCTTTCTCCACATCTGGAAGGGTCACGCCCTCCATAAATCCCAAATGGACCGTGGCTCCTTCCTCGGCGGCCAAAATGTACCAAGCCTCAGATTTGCCGTTAGCTTCCCCAGCCAAAGCTTGCGCTTTCTCATCGTTGGGATGAACTTGAACCGACAAGGAGAACTTAGAATCGAGTCGTTTAACGAGGAGAGGAAATCGCTCCCCTGGCCGTTTGAGGGTTCCCAGAAGCTGGTCTCCGTCGCGCTCAAACACTTGACAAAGGGTGAGGCCATCATCTGGGCCTCCGGAGACCAAACTGGGCATTTCGCTGAGCCCGGAAGCGTCAAGGGCCTCACCAATAGATGGAGAATCGGAGTCTGCCTGGAGACCAAAAGCACCATCTAATGTGGTACCTGCCCAAATCACCCGCTTGGGGTGTGGCTTCATCCGATAGATTCGATTCATTGACTCTGCTCTTCTGCCTTCAAACTGCTCGTTTTCGCTTCCAAAAGGAGGCTCTTCGCTTGGCTCTTGGCGAGTTTTTCGTCACCACCACCCAGCATAGAAGCAAGCTCGGCCAAACGTCCTTGGCCCGTGATTTCCTCGACGACAGTTGTCGTCTTCTTTCCCACTACGATCTTATCAATCTTCAGGTGTCGATCGGCAAAAGCTGCGATTTGTGGCAAATGAGTGATGCAAAGCACTTGCCGATGCAGAGATAGGGTTTTCAGTTTTTGCCCGAGAAGCCGACCCAATCGAGGCCCAACGCCACTTTCAATCTCGTCAAAGATGAGAAGCGGAAGATTATTCCGACCAGCCAGGACACATTTCATGGCCAGCAAGATCCGAGAGAGTTCACCGCCTGAAGCCGTTTTCTCCAATGGGCTTGGGGGAGAACCAGGGTTTGCACAAACCAAGAAACCGCTGTCGCCGAACCCGTCTGGGTGCAACAACGTGGCATCGAAGGCCTCCACCATGGCTCCCGAGACTATGTGGAACCGAGCTTTGGGCATGCGCAAATCCACCAGCTCCGTCTCAATGAGCTGGGCGAGCTTTTTCCCCGCTTTCTTTCGCTTTTTTGTCAAGGCATTACCCACGCGGACGAGATCAGCCTCCACTGTGGAAATCTCGTCATCCAAATGATCGAGAGTCGCAATATTTTCTTCGATTTGAGAGATTTGACAGCGATGGCTTGCAGACAAGGCGATCATCCCCTCTTCATCCCTTCCATACTTTCGGGACAGCTCATGGAGCAGGTTCAGACGGTCATCAATCTCTGCAGGATCACTGTCCAAGCACGATCGAATTTGCCCCAGCGCTTGCATATCTCGGGCTAGGTCAGCAGCATCCTCAGCCAGAGCAAAGGCTCGCTCCGCAAGAAGCCCTAAGTCAGGATCGTCTTCTGCCAATCGTTCAAGTTCATTGCCGGAAATATTGAGATCTTTGACCACGCCACTCTCATCCTGATCGATACGGGCGAGAGCTGCAGCGAGAGCCTTGGTCGTCGCTTCAGCAGCGCGGAGTAGGCGGCTGTGTTTTTCTAACTCCGCCAATTCTCCAGGTCTCAATTCTGATTCCCGAAGTTCTTGCTCTTGGTATCGAATGAGGTCTAAGCGATCCCGAAGGTCACGCACCTTTTGCTCACGCTCTTCCATGGCCCGTCGACAAGCGTGCCATCGTTGATAGAGGTCATGAAATTGGCTGGCGACATCTGTGGTTTCGGCGAAAGAATCGAGAACCTTTGTTTGCTCACGGCGATCCAGAAGTTTTTGCGTGTCCCTTTGCCCATGCAGATCGACCATGGAGGAAGCCAACACCTTGAGTTCTTTGCGAGCTGCAAGAGAACCATTGATGTAACAGCGCTGAGGCCCCCCGGGTTTTCTCATCACCCGAATCACCAATTGGTCTTCGCCCTCTTCAATGAGGTCACCAAGACGTTCTCGATCTTCAACCCGCAACTCGAAACGCCCTTCGACCTTCGTCGATCCTTTGGCATCTTTTTCCGCTGGGAGTTTACCTCCAAGCAAGAGTCCGACGGACGAAAGCAAGAGTGATTTTCCTACGCCCGTTTCACCACTGATGACGTTGAGACCTGGGCCCAGAACAACACCCAGGCTCTCCATGATCAACAAGTTTTGGACGTGGATTTCAACGAGCATAGGAGATCAGGTCACACGGGTTCCAGGGGAGATATCACCATCAACACCAATGGGCCAAACACGGTCGTTACCCCGCACAGCCAACATCATGCCATGGCTTTCAACGCCCCGCAGCTTAGCTGGCTTTAGGTTGCAACAGACAATGAGACGGCGGCCAACGATTTGCCCAGGGGCCCAATCGGAACGGATACCAGCTACGATTTGTCGCGGGGATTCTTCTCCCACATCCACTTGCATAACCAAGAGGCGATCCGCATTGGGATGGGCTTCCGCCGACACCACAATACCAGTCTTGAGAATCACTTGGGCGAAATGATCAATGTCGATCAACGGGTTCTCAGGTTGCTTTTCAGCTTCGGCCTGAGGCTCTTCTTTATTATCAGTCATGGCCCCAGATTAACGATCTTGGGGGACTCCAAGGATGCTCCTTCATGGCCCACGAGGTTGAGGCAAGAGGCCATGCCCCAAGGGCCCAGGCAAGAATAGCTTCACGTGCCGTCTTTCGGCATAAGCTCCGATTCTTCGAGTTCCCGAAGATGGGCGCCAAGCGCGCTTTCGTGCGAATATTGGTCTTCGCCAACAAGTCGTGGTCATAGAACTTTAAGATCAGGAAAGCGAAGTCGCCGCCATGAGTGAAGCCGCTGACGGGCAATTGCAGCTGGAAATGGTCGAGACTTTCGCCAGTCGCGAAAAACAGCGTTTTCTGCATCGTGACCGTGATATCATCTTTGGCAAAATCTTCAAAAAGAAGCTCAGGACACTTGGCGTCCAGGAGGTTATCAGTGCACTATGAAGGCCGAAAACGATGACGGCGAGATAGACAAGTGCGTTTCTTAAGGTGGCCTTCGAAGAAACGTTGATGAGTCGCCTTCGTCTATCCTGCGTCCTCTTGCCCTCTTGACGCTTTGGCGACCAACGGCGGTACGAAGCGCTGGCTGCATCAGGCCGCGCTTGTGGATCTTGAGGGATTCGATCTTCGCAGCCTGCGCGGCGATCCGGGTGTCAAGGGCGGTGAGACAGCCGGCGATGCGTTGCTGCTCATCCTGCTCAGGAAGCGGAATCGGGATAGTGTCCAACATCGTGCGATTTAACTTTGGCTGGGCCATTCCTGTGATGAAGTCACGCAGAGCAATGGAATTCAGATAGTCCTCCACCATCTTCCGTGTCTCTAGTTTGTCAAAGCGAAGGACATGAGAATGGTTATTCACCCACGTCTTACCCGATATCGGGAATGCAATCGGATAAGTTCGAGCAACAAGATTCGCGCCGTCCTCCGAAACGCAAAGCAGATCCTCATCGAAGAGATAGTCTCTCACATAGTCAACAATCCCGGACGCGCCGTAGTAAGGAACGTCGCCTTCTATCCGATCGCCCTTCGTAATCGGGACTCGCTTGTTGTCAAGATTCTCAGCGATCACCGATAGCATTTTCTCCTCCCAATCCCCCTTGTCCCCGAACTCCGAAAACCGCAGGCGGGGTTGGGTTTGGCCGGGTTGGGGGAAGAGTTGCTGCATGAGGCCTTTCTTGTGGGCCTTGAGCGCCTCCAGCATTCGGCCCTGGGCGGCGATCAACCGGTCCAGTGAACTCAGACACTCGGCGATCTTTTTTTGCTCTTGGTGCGTCGGCGGGATTGGGAGTGCAACAGACGAGATGCGGTTCGCTGAGATGCCGTAGATTTTCGCGCCCTGAGATTCCCTTTGTATCCCTGCCCGTACTGCCGCGGACTGAAACAGGTGTCCGCCGAAGCCTATGATCGGAATACTTCCGTGCCGTGTCGCGAGAATGGTGTGTGTTCCGGCCACGACACGTTGCCCAACAAGTGAAACGACCTCGATCGCCTTTCCCACATCATTCAGGTCTTCGGAAGCATCCGCCAAAACGATATCGCCTTCTTCGCAGTCATCCTCGTCCTTGAACCCGTCGATCGAAACTTTCGGATTGATGAACGGAACATACTCTTGATCAACACGAAATAGCGGCTTGAATTCGGTGTGGATATCGCCGTAGTGGATATTCCGGACCGTCCCGGCTTCATAGTTTAGTTTGTCCCGGGAAAGCGTGTTAGTTCTCTTGAAACCATAGAGATCAGAAAGTTGTGGTGTTTGCCAACCGTCGTCATCCCGAAACTCCGGAAACCGCAGTTTCGGCGTCAGCGTGCGTTTACCTTTTTGTTTCATGCGTCTTCCAGTGTGTCGGGGTTCTTCAAGGCCTTCTTCTGGTCAGAAGAAAGCCGGCGCTCCACCTTCTTGACGTCCTCGGCGGGAGGCAGCGCTTCCGGGCGAATGCCCCGGCTCAGCAGAGTATCCCGCACGGCCTGATTGTTGGTGATGTGCTCGCTGGAAATCTGCGGTTCGCTTTGCATATGGTGCTCACGGGCGTTGTGGATGGTGATCTCAGTGGCGAAATCCTTGGCCTTGAGAATGATGGTGGGAGCAAAATCAGCCAGTGGGCGGTTGGTGGGCACGCGCCACTGCGCCTTCATGGCCTTGGTGCCCTTGCCGAATAAAGCCCGATCGCCTTTGCTGCGGATCAGGGCGAAATTCCGGTTGCCGCCGGTTTGCTCGAAGATGATTTGAGAAAGATCCTTTTCCGTTTCGGTGAGTTTCTTGCGGGCGGAAACCCGCTCGGATTCCAGCAGCCGTTGTTCGATGAGTTCGGCCCGACGAGTCTGAATAGCGAAGTAGGTCTGGGCGAAGGCGATTTCCGGCTTCCTGGGGTCGCCATTCTGAGCGATGAGGTAGCAGGCGTAGCGGGTGAGCATGACGTCGTCGATTTCCCGTTGCCCTCCCTTGCCCAGCTCGATCATTTTCCCGACGTCGGCAAAATGATCGGCGATGGCATGACTTGAGACCTCGCAGGCGGTTCTGGCCTTGGCAATGACGCTGAGAAAATTGTCCCATTTGGCGTAGCCTAGTAAATGCTGAAGATCCCTGGCCAGCCAGTACTCCACACCGTTTTCGGTTTGCTGGGCGTGGCCTTCGAATGTTGCGGTCATAGCTTGAATCTGATTGCTTTCCATCGAATGCTTCCTCTGGGGTTATTGCTCGTAGGCGTTCAGCCCCGAGATGGTGCGGCCGGTGGTTCGTTTCTTCAGCAGCGGGACAAGGTTCTCCATGAGCGAGAGTTCCTGTTCGCGGCGTTCGCGCCAACCCAGATCGAGGGGTTCCATCAGGTCGGTAAGTAGCTCGCCGTCGAAGATCATGCGATCGAGGATAGCGTCCACAAAGCCTTGCAGCGACTCATTCGTCAGGCCGTGGCTGCCCGCGATGGCGGCGAGTTCAGCGGCGTGACGCTCGTCCTTGAAGCGCTGGTAGCCGCCCCGAACCTCTTGCTCGGTGAGGGGCGTGCCGGTTTCAAGCGTCCGGACGTAGGCGGTGATCTCATCCACTTCGTCCATGAATTTGGCGTCCGAGCGGATCAGGCGGATAAGCTGCTCGCGGCTCATCTCCTGCTGGGTTGGCGTCTGCCCGCTGAAGCGGGCGATGAGATTCATGATGTAGTCGTAGTCGATGTCCGCCGAGGCGAAGAGGACGAACTCGAAATCAAGCTCATCGATCGCTTTGCTGTCATATTCGTCCGGGATCTCGCGGACCTGGTCGCCCAACCCGGATGCTTGGCCGCCAGCCTTGTCCTGTTTAGCTTTGAGTCCTTTGGCGGTTTCGAGGTAGACGCCGCGAAAGGCGCGGGCATCGTCCTTGGGAAGGGTTTGTTCGATCTCCTGGCGCTGCTCGTCAGTGAGGTCGGTGTACTGGTCGAGCTGAGTGGAGAGGCGCTGGACCTTTTGGAACTGCCGGACGAAAGCGACACGAGCGGCGTCGCCCTTGAGATTGAGGACGGCTTCGGGGCGCGGATCAAGGCCCTGGGACTGGAGGAAGTCGTCTAACTTCTGCCGGGCGACCTTGAGTTGTTCGATGACAACGGGGGCCTTGTCGACGAGCCAAATTTCCTTTGTCTGTTCGGCTCTTGCGCCGGAGAATAAGGTAATAGCCTCATCGACTCTGTTTTGCTGGCCGCGGAAATCGAGGATGTGACCGTAGGGTTTGGCGGAGTTGAGGACGCGATTGGTGCGGGAAAAGGCCTGGATGAGGCCGTGATGCTTCAGGTTCTTGTCGACGTAAAGGGTGTTGAGATACTTGGCGTCGAAGCCGGTCAGGAGCATGTCGACGACGATGGTGATGTCGATTTTTTCCGCGCCCTTCTTAGGGAGATCGCGGTTGGGGTATTGCTGGTCCTTGATGCATTTTTGGACGTCCTGGTAGTAGGCGTCGAACTCGACGATGGAGTGGTTTGTGCCGAAGCGGGCGTTGTAGTCGGCGATGATGGCCTTGAGAGCTTCCTTTTTCTTGTCTGGCTGTTGCTGGTTGTCTTCGAGCTCCTGGGGCAGGTCTTCCTGGAGCTGCTTGACGTCGGGGTTCCCCTCGGCGGGCGGGGAGAAAACGGCGGCAACCTTGAGCGGAACGTAGTCGGGATCGACGGTCTTGCGCTCAGCCTGGGCCTCCTTGAAAAGTTCGTAGTACTCGATGGCGTCGTTGATCGAGGAGGTGGCAAAGAGCGCGTTGAAGCGGCGCTTGCCGGTGGCAGCGTCATGCTTTTCGAGGATGGCATCGATGACAGCGCGCTTAGCGAAGGTTTCGCCGGGCCTGCGTGGGTTGTCACCGTCGGGCTTAAAGTAGTCCACGTGGAAGCGAAGGACGTTCTTGTCTTCGATGGCGTGGGTGATGGTGTACGCGTGGAGCTCGCTCTGAAAAAGATCCTGGGTGGTGCGAAGGGTTTGGACGTCGTCTTCGATCTTCCGGAGCGTGGCGTTTTCCGCGAAAATCGGCGTACCGGTGAAGCCAAATAGTTGGGCCTTGGGGAAGAAGGTTTTGATGGTCTGATGGGTCCGGCCGAACTGGGAACGGTGGCACTCGTCAAAGATAAAGACCATGCGTTTGTCGCTGAGGGGAGCGAGTTGGTCGCTGTATTTGGTTCTGCCTCGCTTCGCTCGGTTTTTGTTGCGTCTGCTGTTTTCGTCGAGTGCAAGGCCGAGCTTTTGAATGGTGGTGACGATGACCTTGTCGGCATAGTCGTCCGAGACGAGGCGGCGGACGAGCGCGGCGGTGTTGGTGTTCTCCTCGACACAGCCTTCCTGGAAGCGGTTAAACTCTTCGCGAGTCTGGCGGTCGAGGTCTTTGCGATCGACGACGAAGAGGCACTTGTGGATGTCGGGGTTGAGCTTGAGCAGCGTGGCCGCCTTAAAGGAGGTGAGGGTCTTGCCCGAACCGGTGGTGTGCCAGATGTAGCCGTTGCCGCGGTTTTCCTGGATGCACTGGTCGATGGCCTTGACTGCGTAAACCTGGTAGGGGCGCATCATGAGCATCTTTTGCTCGGAGGCGACGAGAACCATGTAACGGCTGATGGTGGTGCCGAGTCGACATTTGGGCAGGAAAGACTCGATGAAATCGTCCAGGTAAGTAATCTTGGTATTGTCTTTGGCGGCGTGCTGATAGATGGGTAGGAAGTTCTCATCAGCGTCGAAGGCGAAGTGGCGGGCGTTGTTGTTGGCGAAGTAGTAAGTCTCCGTCCGGTTCGAAACGATGAAGAGCTGAACGAAGCAGAGCAAAGTCTTAGTATAGCCGTTGCCGGGGTCTTTCTTGTAGTCAACAATCTGCTGCATAGCCCGGCGGGGACTGATGCCAAGAGTCTTGAGTTCGATCTGGACAGCGGGAATGCCATTGATCAACAGCACCACGTCGTAACGTTGGAAACTGTTGTCGGTATTGATGCGAAGTTGATTGACAACCTCGAAGGTGTTCTTGCACCAGTCCTTGATGTTCACCAGGGTGTAGTTGAGCGGGGTGCCGTCGTCGCGGGTAAAGCTGTTGATCTCGCGGAGCTGGGTCGCGGCGGTAAAGACATCAGGAGTGATCATCTCATCGAGGAGGCGCTTGAATTCGCTGTCGGTAAGCTGGACGCGATTGAGAGCCTGGAAGTGTTTGCGGAAGTTGCCCTCGAGGGCAGCGCGGTCGCGAATGTCCTCACGATAGATGTATTTGAGGTCGCCGAGCTTCGCGATCAGGGCTTTCTCGAGTTGTTTTTCGGCTATGGTCATAGTCATCCCTGGGCCCTGGTATGTTCTTGGCCTCCATCACTTTCCTGCCCGCGTCCGGCCGTCAGGCAGCGTCGTTCGCCATTCTTGAGGTGCATAGCACCTTGCCGATCAACAGCGGCGCGCAGTTGGCGATGGTCTGAGGGCAACGGGTGGTTATGTGCATTTGCCATCAAAACCCAAGAGTACGATTCATGGACCTCTCAATTTATGGCCTCCTACCAACCCAGAGTCGGAACCCATTTGAGCCACCATGAAGGTGAAAAGAAATAGGTGCTGAATTCTTTCATGGTGTCGATAAGAGTCCTGTCTTGAGCCTTCTTTCATAGTCGCTACTGCAAGTATCAGGAATTGGACGGACCTTGTCAATGATGGGGCATTCGGCTCTTCATCACCCATCAAACCGTATTAAATGCCCAGGTCGATGGCGAACTCACCAGCAAACTTAAGCCGACATCGGCGCTCAGTGGTTGTTGTTCCCCCTTCAAGACTGGAAGTCTGACTGGGGGACGTAGGCCGCATCAGGTATCACTATCAACAACCCTAAAATTCTCAACAAAGTCGTACCCCAGAACGGCAAGTTGGAGTCCCATGGCTTCGATGGAGCCGGTAGCATCATCGACGCGACAAGCTTCACTGAAGTCGATTGTTGCCTGCAAGACAGCTGCATCCTCGGTGGCCACAATTGAAAATGGATTCGCAAGTATAAAGCTGTATTTCTTGCCCTCTGTCGACGATTCGCTAAAGGCTGCAATCGTAGGC
>WFTN01000370.1 GCA_015485455.1 Planctomycetota bacterium
ATGTAAAGGACCATACTTCACTCTTTGATTTTGACGAAATGGAGAAAGAAAAACTCCATTCGATTGATAGCGCCATTGGACGCTGCGAGTGGGAAGGTAATCGCATTCAAGTCATCGACACCCCTGGGTATCCTGACTACATCGCCGATGCTATTGGAGCTATCGCGGCATGTGAAGGTGTCATCGTCTGTGTCAATGCTGCCAATGGCGTGGAAGTGACCACCCGCCGTGTTATGCGGGCCGCCGAAAAACTTGGACGTGCTCGGATGATCGTCATTACCAAGTGCGACCTGCCAGATTTGGATATGCACGCGATCATCGATGAGATTCGAACATGGTTTGGTGATGTTTGCATTCCCATCACTTTACCCACAGGCATGGGGGCTGATTTTGATGTCCCCGTCCGCCTCCTCAGGACCAAGGGTGGTGATACGGAGGAGGGTCAGAATTACTACCAGAATTTTGTCGAATCAGCAGTGGAAGTGGATGACGAGGTTGTGACCCGCTATTTGGATGGTGAAGAAATCGGGGCAGAGGATCTCAAGCGCTGCTTCATCAAAGCCGTCGCTGATGGCAAGCTTGTCCCTATTATTTTCTCTTCGGTCGAAAAGGATGTGGGAGGCCGGAGTGTTCTTGATGCGGTCACTGATCTTTTTCCTAGCGCCGCTCATGCGAAGACCATTCCGGTCTATGAAGACGAAGATTGCACGGCTGAAAAAGAGGAAAGACCGTTAACGGAAGAGGAGCCATTCTTAGGCCAGATCTTCAAGCTCACTGTCGATCGCCATGTCGGTAAGATTGCTTTCCTGCGGGTCTATTCAGGCAAGCTGCAAAGTGGTGATTACTTCTATCATGCGGAAGGAGGGCGCAAGGAAAAAATTGGCCACATCGCTGCCCCTATGGGCAAGGAGATGATTCCCAAAGATGATGGGGTGGCCGGGGAAATCGTTGCTCTGACGAAAATCGATTCTCTGTCTATCGGTGATACAATTTCCGCCAGCGAAGATTGTGGATTCCTGCCCAAGATCGTTTTCCCCAAGCCAATGGCAGAAGTTTCCGTTCGGCCGAAGTCCCGTGCCGATGAAACCAAGATCAGCGAAGCATTTCACAAATTGTGCGATGAAATCCCCACGTTCACTGTGCGCCATCGAGCCTCAACCAATGAGACGATCGCTGCAGGCATGTCTGCTCTGCACCTTGAAACGACCTTCAGGCGCTTGAAGGATCGTTATGGCATTGAGGTCGAGACAGCGGTGGCCAAAGTTCCCTATCACGAAGCGATCACTTGCGCCGCTGATGGCCATTATCGCCACAAGAAACAGTCGGGTGGCCGAGGTCAGTTCGGGGAGGTTTTCTTGCGCATCGAGCCAGCGGAAGAGGGGACTGGGCTCGACTTCCAATGGAAGGTTGTTGGGGGAGCGATTCCCACGAACTTTGCCCCTGCCATTGAAAAGGGAATTCGCGAGAAGATGAATCAAGGGGTCATTGCTGGGCATCCTCTCAATGACGTTCGGGTGTTCATCATGGATGGCAAGTATCATGACGTTGATTCTTCGGAAGCCGCATTTAAGATCGCCGGTGGCCGTGCTTTTTCTGATGCTGTGTCGAAGGCACGACCAGCCCTTTTGGAGCCGATCGTAGAAGCTGAGATCATCGTGCCTTCTGAGCACATGGGTGACATCAGCGGCGACCTGAATACACGTCGAGGCCGTATTCATGGCATGGAAACAAAGGGCATGATGCAAGTCTTGGTGGCCCATGTCCCACGGTCGGAGATGGCTGAGTATCCTCGGGTCATCACGGCCCTAACCCATGGCGAAGGCTCCTTTAGTTATGAGCCCTGCGGTTATGAACAAGTTCCAGCCAACGTACAAAAGCAAATCATGGCGGCCTTTCAGCCACAAGAAGAAGAGCACTGATCGACAAGATGAAGTGAACGCCTAAATAAGCAAGGTCATCAACTAAGATAATCTGAAGAAGACATAAGAAGAGGTCAGCACCTCTTCTTATGTCTTTCTTTTCTTGGGTGTTCGTGAGGCCAAGACGCCTTATCGACTCATTGTTCCATCCTCGAATTCTTTGGCTCTTGCAAATGGCAACTTTTGCATTTTCATGCGCCGAAATTTGCCGATCCCTACCCAACTCCTCGCATAATGATGGTTTGCTTACCTCCTGCGGCAGGTCGTCCGATAGGGACATTGGATCTTTCTGGGTC
>WFTN01000371.1 GCA_015485455.1 Planctomycetota bacterium
ATGGTATCCGCAGAACTCGAGCCCGTCCCCAAGGTGACGCCGGACGCCCCCCCCAGGGTCGTGCCTGTTTGGGTTACGAGTAACTTATCAACACCAACTCCACTGTCCGTTCCCGCACCTACTTTTGCCCCCGTATTGCCGAGAAGATTTGTCGCACCCCTTCCAGATCGCTCGAATAGTTTCGAGCCAGGGACGTTAATGCTGGATCGCACTCCGGGGCCAATTTCTGCGGTGATGCGCCCATCGTTGCCATTATACCGAACGCGCGTTTGCGAGCCGGAGTCCGTGTACAACTCGTAGGGCGGGGAAGCGGTTTCTGTGCCGCCAAATACGAAACGATTTCCGACTCGAGAGTTGGCCAAAGAAACGAGATCTTCGATGTAGCCATCAAGGGCAATCGCCACCGTGTCCCGATCAGTTTGGGACAGCGTACCATTCAAACCTTGAATCACCGAACTTCGGGCCTGCTGAATAATATCCGAAGCTTCCTGCAAAGTCGACGAGGCGCTGTCCACGAATGCACGACTTTCTGCGGCATTCTTTTCGAATTGATTGAGTTCGCCCAGACGTTCACGGAAAAAGAGCAGCCGCGAAATTCCGCTGGGATCATCGCTCGGTGTCGAGATCTTCTTGCCTCTTGAGACCTGCAACTGACTCTCAAACAAACGACTATAGGATTGGCGCACCCTATTCTTTGCCGAGTTTGAGATCAGATTTTGTGTCACACGAAGTTGCATATCACTTACCTTATAGGTTGTATAAGACCTGCGTCATTTCGTTAATAGCCGTAACATAGCGGGCGGCTGCCTGATAGGCTTGTTCGTAGCGCTGGAGATCTGCCAACTCTTCGTCGATCGAAACACCTCGAACTGACTCAAGCCGGTTCTCGAAACTCTCCTTGAGAAGAGTCTCTGTCTCTAAATTCAAAGCGGCGCGATTGGTATTCGTACCGACCTGAGCAACGATTCCATTGTAGAACTCCTCTGCTGACCGATCACCAAGTTCACCTAAAGCACCATCACGCAAAGTGAGGAGCCTCAAGACATTCCGGTTGTCTGATGGTGACCCACTCAAAGCGAGAGCCAAATTGTTTGGGTCGTCGGTCAAGGAAGAAGCAACATCAATATTCGTGGCATCACTTCCTTGGAAGAAAGCATTGAGTCCGAAAGCTGCTAAGACGTCAGAATCGTCCCCATCCGCGAATACGGGGAGCTCTACATAATCGCCAGCGGCCTGGCTGATCTTTCCAGGGCCAAATGCAATGGTGATGCCATCAAAGACCTGCAATTCGCTATCGGGAGAATAGCCCTGTCCAACATCAAGAATGGCCACCACCTGCCCTTGAGAGTTCAACGCTTCGACCTGCAGCCCAGGTGTAAGCCCAATGGTTCCCGCCCCCGTAGGACGAAATGTCAAAGTCTCATCAGTGGAGCCAGTATACTCACCACCCACCGTCACGTTGACGCTCAAGGGACCACCCGTATCCGCCGCAGTCGAAAAGCCAAGAGCGGAAGCTGGGGACCCGCTACCATCGGTTATCTGAATTTGAGATGTCGTTCCCGTGCTGTCGCTCGTGATAACGACCTTGCCATCTTGCACAGAGGCCGTTGCGCCTACCAAAGATGACTGAATCGCCGCGGCTACTTCCGTCGCTGTGGCGGCTCCAACTTGATTAAACTGAGATGCACTGAAGGTCACAACTTGAGCCGCGCCTCCGTCTACGGCAATGCTGAGGCTATCGCCAATGGCAAGGGCGTATGGTTCCGAAGATGTTCCAATAATTTGACCACTGTCAGAACCAAACGTTCCGGCAGAATTTGGGTTGGTATTTAAGGTACTGCCGAAGTGGAATTTTTGTCCTGGTTGAGCGTTGATGTTGATGCGGCCAGTGGCATCTAAGGTGGAGTTCAGCCCACTAATGGCGCTGAGTTTATTGACGAAGCTCTGGACTGTATCGCTATTGGGATCAATGTCGATGCTTGTCTGCGAAATAGCTCCCGTGGCTTCATCAATAACAGAAACCCAGAGTCTGCCAGCCTGAGCCCCAAAAGGAAGCCCAGCGTCGCGAATGAGCGAATCGCCCAAGACCCCGTTACCATCTGTATCTGAAACCTGATAGCTAGACTGCAAGTTACTAAACCCGCCTCCAGCAGGGACACCCGTGCTGTGAACGCGATTGAAGTTGAGAATCATGGCTGATGCCAATTCGTCCAGTTCGTTCACGCGCTCGCCGACACCGCTCTTGGACAAGTCGAGATAGCCTCGCAGCTCTCCGCTTGTCACTTCAACTTCATAGGCACTGCCTTCTAAAGCGACTGAAAGTCCCCCTTCGCTATTGCGACTTGCAGAGAGCTTGTTGACGCCACCATAAGAGACAATCATCTGGCCACCAACGCGGATATCCAAGCGCCCAGCTCCTGCGGGCTGAACATCGACGTCGACATACTGAGACATCTCATCAATAAGTTGCCCTTGACGATCAAGAAGTGCCGCTGGAGGTCCACCGGAGAATCCTTGGGTATTCGCGATTTCATCATTGACCGCTGCAATCGACTCAGCCAGGGAGTTCACCTTGGCCGTTGTCGATTCGACCAAGTCTTCAACGCCACTTTGAGTGCTAGCCAAGTCACTTCGAACGCGGCGGAGCTGCTCGGCAATGTCAACGCCAGCAAAAATAACACCCTTTTTCTGCACATTGTCATCTGGAGACGTGGCTAGGGCGCTGAGGCTACTAAAGAACGAAGTAAGCTGCCCCGAGAAAGCCGTTTCACTCGGTTCGCCAAAAGCCGCCTCAACTCCCAACAAAGTCTCCAAAGCGATGTTGCGCCGAGCGACTTCCTGGGTCTGGTTGCGAACACGATTCAACAAGAGGTCGTCTGTCACTCGGTCCAAAGAGCCAACGCGGACACCACCACCTTGGTAGAATCTTCCCACCAGAGTGGGGGTCCCCGTTTGAGTCACAACTCGTTGCCGTGAATAACCTGGGGTCGTAGCATTGGCGAGGTTGTTGCCAACGGTCTGAATTGCGAGTCTGGCGGCCGATAGAGCCGAGATTCCGTTTGAAACACCAAACATGTCAAATACTCCGATTCAAAATGAGTTCGGAGTGACGAGTTTTTCCGCCATTACGGTCGTAAACCGTGGCCTTGGCATCAACGGCAAAAAGACCGCGAACGATCTCGTCGTTGATCTCGATGGCGTTGCGTGCGAGAAGGCCATTGCGGTTGCTCCTTGACCGGACGGTGTATCCGGCAGTCTTGAGTTCACCACGAAGGCTCTGCAACTCATCTCTTATGGAAGGCTGAGCCAGTTCCACAAGACGGTCAATCACACCCTTGCCAACACGCAAATTGGCCGCCCGGAGAAGATGGCTCAGGATTTTCCCACGCCTTTCCTCCAAGTTCTCCATACGTGAAAGGACGTCCGAGGTGGAAACCAGATGACCTTCGAGGGCGCCAACATCATGTTTGACAATGTGCTGTTCCATATTGGACAGCATCCCCGCAAGCTCATTCTGAAGGCCAGACTCCTCAATCAGCCAGGTTTTCAGTAGCTGCGAGTCCGCTTCGCTCAGGCTTCTTGGTTTTAGTTCTATCATCGTTCTCTCTCACTTGATCCAGAGGAATTACTCCTTTGGATTTCTCAAATTGGGGGTCATCCATGGACTCCTGCAGCTCCTCAATCGTGATTCTCTCGCGACTAAGTAAGGTGTTTCTCACCACCATCTCTGCAATTCCAAGACCGCCACTTCGACCGAGATGCTCTCCCATCATTTGGTCGAAGAATCCTTCGTACGTTTCAGCTCCCGGCCCATCACCGAAGAGACTGCCGTCTGTCATCGTCTTTCGCATTTCCTTAACGAACATCGAAAAGAAAACGCCTTCCATCTGCTTGGCGACACGTTCAATCTCATCCATAGACGCTCCCTCTTTCGGAGCTTTCAGCCCTTGGGGAAGCGAGAGATGGTGAGCGGCATTTGCAGCCGAAAGAGGTGATCCAATGCCATCGACCATCAGCGAATCTCCAATTCCGCGTGCAAGGCGCCAGCGGCCTTGATCGCCTCAAGAAT
>WFTN01000372.1 GCA_015485455.1 Planctomycetota bacterium
CACAGCCTTCGAGGAAATTATCGCCCGATATCCGGTAGACCTCGTCGTCTATGGGCATATTCATGGTCCAGATCTGCCCATTGCCCACAACGGCCCCATGAAAGTGTTCTCCAAGACGGTTCGTTATGAGAATGCCAGTGTGGATCGAATCGCTATGACGCCAATCTTGGTGGCTGATATGCCTGTGCACCAACTCGATTTCTGATTTCGTCGGTCAACTCTCTCGGGCTGCATTGCGTGTGTGTATCCGATACCCAAATAGAATACCGCAGATGGCACCCGGGATGAGGCCACTCAGGCCAAAGAACGTTGGGGTAAAAGCGATGTAAGTCCAAGTACCAGCGATGGTGCAAGAAATGGCTGCAAAAGCCATAGGGAACTTCGATCGAGACCCGCGTGCATTCCAGATAATGGCCAAGAGACCGGCCATGACATGAAAGAAGTAGCCTTTAGCGGCCTGTTCTTCTCCTCCCGGGATAAAAGAGATGGTCCCTTGGGCATCCCCAGGATGGAATGCTTCACTGAGCAAGAGGCATCCCAGCACGATCAAATAGATCATGGCAAAGGAAAGGGCGCAACGTCCCGGTATCTTCAAGTTTTGTGGCGATTGCTCGTGCATTTTGTAGCCAGATACTATCCATTTTCCTGCGACTTGCCCTGAATTATTCAGGAGATTGTGGACGTTCACACAGAAAAGGCCGGGCAAAGTTAACAATGATAGCATCCCATTTGGAGCCCCTTTATGTCGTCTTGTATATGTGATGAGGATCGTTCAGTCTGAATTGAGTCTAAGGAGTCCCTGTCTTATCTTTTCTCGTGAGCAATCGAGGGGCGCTGAATCCTCTATCCAGCGTATTTCGTATCGATGTCAATCGACATCTGGAGGTGACAGATCGATGACCCAGCTCTTCAAGACTTGGGTGCTGAAGCTGGATCGATCTAAGAGCTCAAGAAGCTCTTCTTGGCGTGGTTGCCCGAATACCACGCGGTAGGCGGCCAATTGACGTTTTAGTCGTGCGAAAGCCCCTTCCTCCTGCGAATAGCTCAAAAGAGGGACGTGCCGTTCCACCCGAGCAGGACCTGGTGCCAACCAGAATGGCCTAAGATCCTCAGCCCCAGCTTGGCGCGCTTCCTGGGTGGCGAGATCAAAGATGATAGTCCAAAGGTCATCGCCGGGTTGCCAGATCTTTCGCGCGGCATTGGCATGGCGGGCTGCAACATTTTTGCGCACAGCGAGACCTTTGTAACGGTGTACCCGGCCTTCTCGCTGTTCCAGGTCCACAGGGTTGCCAGGCAGATTCCAATGGGTCAGACGGTGGCACCAGGGATGAAAATCCAACCCTTCCTGCCCGATGGATGTGCTCGCCAGAAGGAAAGGGCGAAATGGACTGTTGAAGGACGCCCGCACCTTGTCCTGGGACATTCCTTCATCATCGGTTTGGAGGTTGGCGAAGCGCAGAGCAAAGTCGGTTCGAATGCGAATTTCCCGGGTTCGAATCCCTGGGCTGCGCTTTGTGGTGCTAAAGAATTGGGCGTGAACACGAGTGGAACGGTCTTTCGCAACGGTGTAGACCAGATCTTCTACGCAAGTTTCTACCGCCCTTAACGGCTCTTCTTCGTCACGCCAGGACTGCTGTTCCCAGAGAATATGCCATTGCTCATCCAGCACAGCCTGTAGATTTCCGTCGATGCAGTATTGTAGGACCATGCGCCAATACGGCACATCGCCTTGGCCGTCTATCTGATCGTGGAAAAGAGCGATAAGAAGGCTGATGACCGCTGGACCATTAAAAAGGCTCCAGAATGCTTGGGCGACAAAGGAAGAATGGAGCCGCCGTGCTGAGTCATTTATTGGGGTCATTGCCAGGCAGCGACTGGCAATGATCGCCGGCGACCCCAACGCAACATCGACGAGAAGGTCGACGAGACCAGGGGGGCGCTGGCCCAGTTCTTCGGCCTTGATTCCGGCGATCTCGCGGACATAGGCGCCGAATACGCTCCCATTGGGTCGCTTAAGAGCCCTGTTTCTTTGCCATTTTCGGAGGAAGGCTGATAGCCCTGGATCAAGGAGTACAGGTGCTGCCCATTCCCAGCGTTCATCAACTGGACCTGTTTGGGGATCTGGAAGCCCAGCGAGGAGTTCTTCAACCAGTTCTCGGGCCCATGTGCGCACGTCACATCCCAATGGGGCTGCAAGGGGATGAACTTTGTCCGCAAGGGTGAGGCAAGGCATGAGAAGTAGGAACAATCTGTGCCGACTCAATTCTCCTTCCTTGTCTTTGGAGAGTCTCAATAGGGCACTCTGCTGCCTGGTGGGGTTCTGATAGGATGCCATGCGTCCTCCTACCATGAGCCGCTCAGTTTCATAGCTCAGAAGCGCACTCACAACATCCGGCACCACGTTCCACGCTGAAAACAGTAGAGTTTTACTGTCTTCTTCGGCCCCGTGGAATGCACCCTGCAAGGGCCAGTAAGGAGCGGTTGCTGCGATCCAAAGACGCTTCCATGCCCCGTTGTTCACAATGAGCTGGCGCATCTCTCGTAACTTGGCATGGGCGTCGCCAATAGAATTCCATGTGCTGATCTGCCCGGGTGACAAGAGAGCATGTTGATGTTTCTGCAAGGCCTCGAGGAGTGCATCGGCCTCCAGCTCGACTGCTTCGTCAAGATGGTCGTTCATGCGATAACCGTGCATGAAGTGAAACAGATAAGGCGCTGCCTTCCAGAATGGCATGGGGTCTTGGGCTCCAACGGCCTGGAAGATCGCATCTGCTGCCATGTATTGCTCAATGTCGGCGGGAGTGGGGCAGAGGTTGGTACGTCTCTCGTTCACCATGGCGTTGTGATCTTCACTCTCAGAAACACGCTCTGTCCGTGCCATGACACGGGTGAGCCGCTGCTCTACAGACGTCTTGGCCTCGATGACTGCGGCACCATCGTCAACAAGAGATCTCTTCAACGCCTGGCCGAAAACCTGGAGGTCGTTTCGCAGAGCATCAATGCTAGCCGTCTCCTCCTGTCCCATGAGAAATCGGGTGGTATTGATGAAGTCCACGTAGTGATCGTCTTGATCGATTTCCGCTTCTGAGGTGAATAACTTGTAAGGTGTTGCCGACAGCAGGAGTGTTCGAACCGGCTGGCCCTCCGGCGTGGTTGCCTGGAACAGGGATTGTGCCAGTTGAGCCGCAGGATCTGCTCCTTCCTCTTCGTTCAACAGGGATTTGAAGCGTTGAAATTCATCCATAATGACGAGGTCCGGCTCAAGAGCAGCGACACAGATGGCCGCCAGGAGGCGGCGTACTTCGCCAACCCATTGGTTGCGAATCCGACGGGCCTCTGGTGACAGATCTGAATTCGGGCGGGAAAACCAACGTTGGGAAAAGCTGGCGTAGCGCGCCTCAAGCTCAGGCGACCTCTTCCATGCTTTGACGAAATCACGGCGGATGCCCCGGTGTATCGGAATCTTGTCGTTGAGGCTTTGTCGCCACCGTCGATAGTCCCCAATGCCCCCCTGGAGAACATTCATGAGCCGCTTCGAGGACCCCAAGAGAGGAGCCAATAGGTGAAATAAGACGCGCCGCTCTGCCTGGTGCCCTGAACCACCGCTTAGGTTGAAGGATGTACCTGGGGTGAAGCTGACGAAATTCAACCGCCTTCTGGCCCCCGGAGTAGCCTTCTCTCCGGCGGCGAGCTGAGTCGCTAACATGGTTAGGCGCGTGGCTAGCGAAAACGAGTTGCCTTCGCAGTTGCCGATCTCGAGTTTAGGTAGGTTGGCTCTGGCGATACTGGCGTTGCTGCAAATATAAATGATGTCGATGTGCTTCACGTTGGGCCAAAGATGATCAACAGCCCGAGCAATAACGCCTCGGGCCACCAGTGTCTTTCCAAGTCCAACCTCGTCGGCCACCAAGAATCTTGCTGTACTGTCATTTGCGATGAATAGCCGATGAAAAGCATGATCAACTGTTCGGCGTTGAAAAGGCTTTAGAGGGCACAGAATGGCCTCAGCGTCAGGCTTCTTCACGATTTTTCCTTCGCTCTAGGGTTTGCTCAATGACATTCCAAAGGGCAAGAAATCCATCGGGGATCAGCGCCAAACCTTCATCTGATCCTCTTAAATCATCTACCAAGCGGGCTAGAGAATTCAGTCGTTCGGGATCTCTGGATACCGCCCGAACAAGATCCTCTAACAGGGCATCTGACGGCAAAACTTGGTCCCAGTTGCCACTTTCTTTGCTTCCTTGAAAAGTGATGCTTTCTTCACCAACAGTGCCCTCGATGCTCCCGAGAAGGGCGCGCAGGAAACAAAGGAAGTTCTCTTGACTGCAAATGAGACTGCGCAGGATCTGGGCCGTACGGTTTTCCGGCAATCCCACTGCGGGAATCTTACGCGTGAAACATATGTCCGGCACACTGCCGAGAGAAACTCCCAGCCGGAACCCCATGAAAGCGGTGAGGCAGGCAGCGGGCACAGTCCAAGAAACAGTTTGTGAAAGTTCCTTAGAACGAGCTTTGGGGACACTCAGTGGCCAGACAGAGACCTCAACGCCTTCAGGAAGCGCCACCTTCATCTTAAGTGACAAAGACCAGTTGTCATCCTCGTTAGATTGACAGAACACCTGGGCCTTGGCTCCAATGATTGACTTTCTAGTTTCCTCCAGGATCTTCCGGGCAGCCATGGCCTCTGTGGACTCGGGCTGGGGTTCAGCCTGCACATAGGGGTGACACAAATTGCCGAACCCGGCTTTCAAGAAGAACTCAATACCTTCTCCGTGAACACCTTCCCGGCGCCCTCGCCTTCCAGTGATGGCGGCCATAAGTTCAACATTCTTGCCACCCAGGGCCGCCGTTGTCAGGTTGGCCGAGCCGACATACCAAGTTACTTTGTGCCCATGCTCTATCGCAATTGCCTTGGCGTGGAGGCCTCGGGGCATCACTGACGCGCCCTCATCGACATCGAGAAGACTGTCATTTAGGACCTGAACATTGTCCCAATCTTCAAGGCTGTCGTTTCTCTCTTTCACCATCTGATCCAGCTCATCAGCACGGCTAAACAGAAGACAGGTACCGCGACTTGTCGCCGCAAGGTGTTTCAGGGCTCGAGCCGTGACGAAAGGTGCCATGGCTAAGAGTCGATCATTGTTTGGGGGTGCCCAGAGTGTTCCCTCTTCATTGCCCAGGCCCAGGCAGAAAAACTCAAGGGCCCCATAGAATCGGTCCGGGGCCGGGAATAGACAGCGGGAAAGCATGTCCGCAAAGTTGCCTAGGTCTTCACGCAGTTCTTGTGAGAGGGGCTGGGTCGACAGATCACCGAGAGACTCGATCAATGAGCTAAGGTCTTGGCTGCCCTTTGGCCTTTGCTTCGGAAAAGGTTCAACTTCACTTACAAGTGCCATGTCCCATGACCTGGCAGTCGTTAGGTTCCGAGATAGCACGGCGACACGCATAAGGATATGGTCCTCTTCATCTTTGAAACGTACACACCATACCTTGGGATGAAACACCCCACCGTGGGGTGCGCCCACAGGGTGCACACAATTTTCAAGGATGCCATAGAGAGCACGATGTTGTTGGGGCAGGGCAATTCCACTGGAGTCACAGAACACATGAATGCGGTCACCGGCTTCTCGCAAGCCTTCTAAGAGAAGGAGGGGATTTTCCATCAAGTCTTCAACGCTCCCCTCTGCCTGTGCTAGTACGGCCAGGGGCAATGCTAGCATCGTCTCCAAATCGAGGGAATAGGTGGTTAGCACAGCCATGTCGAGTTGCATCTCGGGTGGCGGCATCAAGAATTCAACAGCCACACGCCTTAGGTCTGGAGCCAGCATCAGTTTGCAAGACCCTTGTATAGGTCTTGGAGCAGAGGTCTTACCCGATGCCAGCGAAAGTCCATACGACCAACACCAACTCTTCCTGACCAGTCCATCAACCTTCCGGTATGCACCAGGCGGGCACGATTGCCCTTCAACTGGATCTCCCGTCGGGCAATCAAGTCCCTCAGGTCACGATTGTTGACCACAGAAGAAGCCCCGCAGCGGTTGACACCTCGGGTCCAGGCCTCGATGAATTTTCGCAGTGGAAGCAATGTGCGCGCCCCCTGCCGCGCCATTAGATCCCAAAGATCATCTGGTTGAAAGGGGTCTTCCCCACGCTCTTCCTCAGCCCACTGCTGAAGCTCGATCCGATAGTCTTCTATGAGTTCCTC
>WFTN01000373.1 GCA_015485455.1 Planctomycetota bacterium
CTATTGGCGTTATCGGGCGGGCAGACCAAGAAAGCTGAGAACTTCAGGGAAACTTTGCTTTAGACACAAAAAATCACCGAAGTGAGACAAAAAAATGTCTCAGTGCGAGATAGCACGGCATCTTTATGCACGTTCTTTGGCTAAATTCCTCAAGAACCCCCGGTTGCTCACCACATTTTTTCCAGCCATCCTCCTTCCTCAACAAAAAATTCCTCCTCTGTTAACAATCAAATGAAAGTCAAGAGCCTTGGCCGCGCGATAGAAGAAGGAAGACCACAGGTAATAAGCAGCCCAGCACCCATGATGATTTAGCTCGAAACGAATGCGCGAGAGCGTCTGGAACCAAACAATGACCGAACAACAACCCCCCGTTGACAATCGGCGCTTTGCCTTTTTGGGCGAGCTCCTCGTAGAGCAAGGCGTCATTGAACAGGAGCAATTAGACGTTGCCATTCAAGAGCAGAAACGTCGGCGAGAGGTCTTAGGCAAGATCCTCATTGACTCGGGTTTCTGCACAGAAAATGACATCGCTTCGACCTTAGCAGGGCAACTTAGCCTCGAATTCGTTTCCATCGATGAACAAGATGTTGATCGCATTTGCGGGAAAACCCTAGGAGATGAATTCTTGCGGCAGCACCTTGTCCTGCCGCTAAAGTCCAAGAGCGATCTTGTTCGTTTGGCCGTGGTTGATCCTTTCGACGTCGAAACAAGCACCGTCGTTGAAACCCGCCTCGGACGTCCCGTTGAAGTCCTTGTAGCCACTCAAAGTGACATCCTGAACGGCATCGACAGCATCTTGGACGACACCTCCCATGTAGACGAGATGCTCAAAGGAATCGACGGTTCCCAGGGCAGAACAGATAACATTCTGGACAAGGTCTCAGCAGAGGAACTGGTGGAAAAAATCGCCAGGGAGGCCGGGCGCAAGGGTGCAACCGACATCCACTTGGAGCCCGAAACCCATGTCATGCGCGTGCGTTATCGTCTTGATGGTGTGCTCATCGATGGACCCATGATCAACTTGGAATTGGCCCCAGCCGTCATCGCCAGAATCAAGGTAATGAGCAACCTAAACTTGTCAGAACACCGGCTTCCTCAGGACGGCAGGGCACGTATTCATTTGGATGGGTCACCCATGGATTGGCGAGTTTCCGTCTTGCCCACAGTACTTGGGGAAAACGTCGTGATTCGCGTCTTAGATGGCAAGACGGTGATGATGGACCCCAGAGAATTAGGGTTGGCAGAGCAAAACCATACTTGGCTCATGGAGTTATCTCAGCGTCCCCACGGGATTCTTTTGGTTACCGGCCCTACTGGTTCAGGAAAGTCAACCACCCTCTATTCACTCCTCAGAACCATCGACGGTCTCCGTAAGAAAATCATCACCGTAGAAGACCCGGTGGAGTATCGCATCCCTTTGGTTCGTCAGGTCCAAACTCACAGCGAAATCGGGCTAACCTTCGCAACCGCCTTGCGTTCTATTTTGAGACAAGACCCGGATGTAGTGCTCATCGGCGAAATTCGTGACCGAGAAACAGCAGAAATTGCCGTCCGGGCCGCCCTGACAGGCCATCTCGTTTTCAGTACTTTGCACACCAACAGCGCTTTGGGTGCCATCCCTCGTTTGATTGATATGGGCATCGATCCATTCCTCCTCAAATCGAGCCTCATCGGTGTTTTAGCCCAGCGCCTCATTCGCCGAGTTTGCAAGCACTGCCATACCGAATACACCGCCACCACAGACGAACTTGCTCAACTTTCAGAGAATGTTGTGCCCAACGATCTCATCCTGAAACGGGCCCTAGGATGCTCCAAATGCCGTGGTACCGGCTATTCTGGCAGAAGCGGCATTCACGAACTCCTGGTCGTGGATGATCGTCTGAAGGCCTGCAGCTTTGGTGGCGATGCACCGGAGGCGCTTGCGAAAGCGGCGGCTCTCGGTGGATTCCGAACCCTCAGAGACGATGGCCTCGACCGAGCTATCTTGGGAGAAACCACCCTAGAAGAAATCACCCGCGTCACCGGCTCCCGATAGGCCACTGTTGCATTTTCCACCAGCCCAAAATCCAGACTTCTCCTTTGATTGACTAATTTCCCACAATCTTCCCCAAGTGATCCTGGGTGAAAATCCGATCCTAAGAGAGAAGGTTACGGAAATCATTGGAAGGAGATCAAATCGGTGGCGGAATGGGTCTATAAAGCAATTGGCCAGGACGGTGCTCTTATTAGGGGTATTGAACGAGCCACGGATGAAACCCAATTAGAGGATCTCCTTCACCAGCAAGGAGCCTTCCTGCTCGAATCGAAGTCCAAAACTGCTGTCACGGCTACGATTTCCAACAGGCAACAAGTTCCCGCCCGTTCCTTAGTCGAGTTTTCCAACCAGTTAGCCATGCTCTTTCAATCTGGGGTACCCC
>WFTN01000374.1 GCA_015485455.1 Planctomycetota bacterium
CAACTCCTGTCGGATGAAGAGATCGAAAGAGTCGGAGACCAACTTCACGATATCGAACAAACGACCACGCCCATGACCCTCCACGTCTTGGGCCAACCTGTCAATGATGAGCTCATGGCCTCCTACTTAGTGAGCTGCCTCAGGCAGAAGTTCATCGATGCCGTGGACGCTATGCAAAAGCTCAAGGTCAAGGAAACAAGTGCTTCGAAGCACGACTACCAATCGACCTATGAAGCAGCTCTGGGATGGGTGGATCGCTGCATCTTAAAGAACGAGAATCCTCCTGCCTCTTTGCGATCATTCATCGTCAAGGGACGCCACATTCACCAGAATATCTTGCGCGCCCAAGAAGAAGTCATAGGGCTTCTAAGGGGCCTCGACGGCCACTATCTTGATCCTGGCCCGGGACCAGATCCTATCCGAAACCCCAAGAGCATTCCTGGTGGTCGCAATCTCTACGGGCTCAATCCTGAAGAAATCCCCACACGTCCATCATGGGAAGTCGCCAAGATCCTTGTAGACGAACTACTCGCCACCAAGAACCCAACCAAAGTCGGTCTCGATCTCAATGGCATGAATACCATGCGGGATTTCGGCGTCATGGAAGGTCAAATCTTCTACCTTCTCGGAGTCCAACCCGTTTGGAATGAAAGCGAGATCGTCGTCGATGTCAAACTCATCCCTCGGGAGCAACTGGGAAGAGACAGAGTGGATGTTTTCATCGCCTTGGGCGGAACATACAAAGAGAATTTCCCCTCCCGTGTCAAGCTCTTAGACAAGGCCGTGAGGCTGGCATCTCGATCACCAGAGAATTCCAATGGAGTTCGCGCTGGGACAAAGCGCCAAGAATCAGCTCTTCTCAAGCACGGTTTCTCGGAAACGCGAGCAAAAACCCTCTCACTCGCACGCATTTTCGGCTCAAAACCCGGAGAAATCAGCGGCACCAAGATCTTAGACTTGGTTCCGCGCAGTGGGGTCTGGGAAACAGACGAGGAGATCACATCCGTCTACTTGGATTCCATGGGCTATGTATACTCAGGGAAACATCAAGGTAGAAGAATCGATGGCCTCTACCAAGCGGCCATTCAAGGCACGGACACCATCGTTCGAGTCTGGGCTTCCAACATGACCAGCCAACTGTCAAACCATCACGCCTACGAATACTTAGGAGGCTTGAGCATGGCAGTGAAAGCTCTATCAGGCAAGGAGCCCGAGGCTTTCATCGCCGACGTACGCGACCCAGAGGGCGCGCAAATGCGGTCCTTTGAAGAAGTCCTCTCCTCTAATCTCCACAGCGAGCTTCTCAATCGTCGATGGATAGAAGGCATGAAGAACCACGGTTATGCCGGCGCCGGCATGATGGCCGAACTCGTCAAGAACACATTCGGCTGGGACGTCACGCGGTCCTCGTCGGTCCCAGAATCCGTCTGGGGCGAAATCGACTCTGTCTATTTGAAAGACCGCTACGAGCTTGGCCTCAAAGAATGGTTCGATGAGGCGAACCCCCACGCACTCCAAGAAATTGCGGCGACCATGCTGGAGGCCATTCGAAAAGACTATTGGCAAGCAAGTAAGGAGACGCGCCACCGCATCGCTCAGGTTTACGCCGAAAGTGTTGTCGCCCACGATCTGTCAGCGGGCCTGATAACTGGAGGCAACAAGAATCTTGAGAAGCTTGTAAGACAAGAACTCAGTGGGCCAGGAGACGCCAGCCTCCAGGCTGCCTTCGACCAAGCCATGTCTCAGACTAGCGAAGAGGACTCAACCCAAAAAGAGGCCGGCGAAGAAACGGTCTATGGGCCAACCTTAGAAGAAACTGAGAGCCATGATGCGCCAGCAACAAAGGGCCGCTCCGTATTCTCCCCCTTAGCCTGGATCGGCGGCGTTCTCTTTCTTGTTTTCCTCATCTTGGGATATCGTCGAAAGACCGGAGGCATCGTTTGACTGACTCGATTGTAGAAATCCTCTTCCTGACCTCCTGGGCTCTGCTCTACCCCACGATGATTCTGCTTCTTCTTGGATTGCTCTATGCCTTTGTGCTTCTCGGAGGATTTCTGAGCGAAGCAAGGAGTCGGCGACACTGTTCCAAGGCATTCCGGAATCAACTTAATTCTCTTCGTTGCCCTCCCGGCGAGCGTATCCATGTGAAACTAGATTCCGCCACTCCGGCGTTGGTAACTCGAGGGCTCCATCAACACGCCACGGGATTGGACAAGGAAAAGTGTCTCGGCGATCTTGAGATCGTTGCTCGCAGAGCTCTGGCCCGGCTCACAATTGGGATTCGTGTAGCCCCAATCCTTGGTCTTGCTGGAACACTCATCCCCTTGGGACCCGCGCTCATGGCGCTCTCAGCGGGAGACACAGAAACCCTATCTCAAAAACTGGTCGTAGCCTTCTCTACTTCCGTAGTTGGGCTATTCATTAGCGGCCTTTGTTATGTCATGCATAGCTTCAGGAAAAGTTGGTATTCTCAAGACTTGCTGGACATACAGTATCTCTTTGGGGTGTGACAGAGATTTGGCTAGGGCCAATCCTATTCGAGAGAAGAAAAATGAAACGACGACAGTGGCTCCAAGATGAAGAAGACGAAGACCCCCTTTCTGGCGTTGCCAACTTCTTCGACTTGGGTGTCGTTTTCGCACTTGGTTTCATGGTGGCAATTCTGAACTTCATCGGACTTGCTGAAATCCTCAGTCAAAACGACACCACCTTGGTTAAAGACCCAGGGACCCCAGAAATGGAAATCATCCAAAAAAAGGGGCGCACCATCACAAAGTTTCGAGTCTCGGCCAAGAAAATCGGTGGTGAAGGAACACGACTGGGTACGGCGTATCGCTTGAAGTCAGGAGAAGTTGTCTACATCCCAGAAGAGACCGACGCCAAATAGCTCAGCTTCCAAGGAAACACCAAGTTCACCTAGAACGTGATTCGATTTCAGACAAGACCTGAGCGAAAGGGCGCCCTTCCAAGCAGCCATATTGATCGTGATTTTTAAGCCGTGCACGACCGATGGCTGGAGATGCCAAGCCACAAAGAAAGCGAGCTAAGGACCTGGGAGAATTCAACACTTCAGGAGCACAATCAACAATACTCGATAACTCTGGCAGGACGATCTCGACTTCTTGATCATCAAACGGGGGTTTCCCGACTTCTTCGCCCAAACAAGCACTGCAATGTCCACAGGATTCCTCACGTTCCTCAGTGAAGTACTTCGCCAAGGTATTGACCAAGCAGTTTCTTGACTGCAAGAGATCAACCATGGCATGGAGGCGATCAACGTCACGCTCTTCCCGGTGCAGGAGTTTTTGATGAAAAACACGAGCCACTGAAGCCACATTTTCTGGCCGACGCAAGACTTGGAAGCAGTGGCGGACCGCGCTGGCCTCCAGATTGAACAGCCCTTTCTCGCTCAGTTCATTTAACAAGCGGACAATGGTGGCCCGTTCGACACCCAGCTTGGTTGCAGCGCTCGCCGCATCCAAAGTGAACCACTTCCGACCTTTCTTGGATTGTTTGAAGACTTCGGCCAAAAAAGGTCGTTTCTCAGGTTCATACAGTTCCATGATTTCCCTCGAGGAGAACAATGGAATAAATCGATAGCTGGAGTAAATGGGCGTCCCACCCTCCAAATAGCCATCAAGTTCTAAGTAGACCAAGATAGTCCGAAGCACAAGGATGCGAATGTCGTGAGCTGATGACAAAGAATGAAGAGCAAGCTCTAAACGGTCGTCCTGGAAAAAAATCTCTTCGAGAAAACTGCCGACTGACGAGAGCGACGGCGTGTCCCCGTAAGCAAAATTCTCAAGAGTTGTCAGGTCTTCACGGCAGTAAAACGTCACGCAGCGGGACGACAACCCATCTCGACCAGCCCTCCCGATCTCTTGTGAGTAGCTTTCAAAGCTCTTTGATAGATTGTAGTGATGAACGTAGCGAATATCAGACTTATCGATCCCCATACCGAAAGCAATCGTCGCCACAACAACACCGTCCTTGGAGGTCAAGAACCATTCTTGAGTCGCCTGGCGATCTTCCGATTTCATTCCCGCATGGTAGTGTTTGGCTTCCCGCCCAGATTCTCGGAGCATCTGAGCAACTCGCTCCGCCGTTTTCTGAATCGAGACATAGATGATTGTCGGGCCAGAAGGATGAGCATTCAGCTCATCAACAAGACTCTCATCCCGTTCCGCGATTGTAGGGCGCTTGACATGAATACTGAGATTCGGGCGATAGAATCCTGTTCGCACCGAACAACTCGGATCAATCTCAAAGAGTTCGCAGATCTCTTTGAGAACAGGAGCGGTAGCCGTGGCGGTGAGTGCAAAGACTCTTTCCGCTCCAACCTTCTTGCTGAATTCAGCCAATTTCAAATAGTCAGGGCGAAAGTTGTGCCCCCACTCTGAAATGCAATGAGCTTCATCAACGGCGAAAAGCGCAATGTGCTGATTCTGGATGAATTGTCGAAAGCGCTCATTGTTGAAGCGCTCAGGAGAGACATAGAGCAGGCGGATGCGCCCGTTGCGGATGCCATCCATAGCCGCACGGTAGGCAACCTCGTCAAGGGAAGAATCCAAGCGGACCGCCCCAATTCCCAACTGGGTCAGGGCATCAACCTGATCCTTCATCAGAGCGATGAGGGGTGAAACGACCACCGTCAAACCATCAAGAGCCAAGGCTGGCAATTGATAACAGAGG
>WFTN01000375.1 GCA_015485455.1 Planctomycetota bacterium
ATAGCCGACCTCGTATGGTCCAGTCAGGAGCGGTGATTGTCTCCGTTGATCGGGTTTCAGGCGCGGTCAATCCGATTCGCTATCTGGTGATCGATGCGGACGGGCCGTGGATACGGGTGAATCTTCTGAAGAAAAAGAAGCAAGCTAAGAAGGGCAAACCATTCTGGCTTAAGATCGATGATATTGGCCCATTCATTATTGAGTAATTAGGTCTTTCATGAGTCGATTGAGACGAAGCCAATGAGTAGGCAATTTGACGGTAGCGAGCGCTACATCGCAACAGACGATCTTCTTGTTTCTGTGAATGCGGCGATTCATCTTGAACGCCCACTCTTGATCAAGGGCGAGCCCGGTTGTGGCAAAACAGAATTGGCGGTGGAAGTGGCGAAATCACTGGATTTGCCTCTGGTGTCTTGGCATGTGAAGTCGACGACAAAAGCCGGTCAAGGTTTATATGAATACGATGCTGTTGCCAGACTTCGTGATTCGCAATTGGGAAACCCGGAAGTCAATGACATTGGCAATTACATTCGCAAGGGACCCGTTTGGCAGGCCTTCGAAGAACCCGGAGGCTGTGTTCTTCTCATTGACGAGATCGACAAGGCCGATCTGGAATTCCCGAATGATTTACTGCGAGAATTGGACCAGATGGAGTTCGCAGTTTATGAGACAGGGGCTTGTATCAAAGCCAATGTTCGCCCCATTGTCTTCATCACCTCCAACAATGAGAAGGAATTGCCTGACGCTTTTCTTCGGCGCTGTTTCTTTCACTACATTCCCTTTCCTGAAACGGAAACGATGGAGAAAATTGCGGCTGTTCATTTTCCGACCCTTGATCAGAATCTTTTGGCGAGAAGTTTGGAGGTCTTTTACGGCGTTCGTGAGATAGGGAATTTGCGCAAGCGCCCGTCGACTTCGGAACTCTTGGATTGGCTTCGAATTCTTGGGGCGGAAGCGAATCCTAAAGCGCTCTTGGGCGATGAGGGTGACATCGGGCATTCTCTCCCTTTCGCTGGTGCGCTTCTGAAAAACGAGCAAGATCTCGATCTGCTGAACCTCAGACAACGCCGTTCCCAAGGGCGTCGCTAATGTTTGTGGGGTTCTTTGAAGATCTTCGGAGCGAGGGAATCCCGGTTTCCTTGCGAGAATTTCTTGATTTTCTATCAGCTGTGGATGCTGACCTGCCTGCTTTCCAGGTAGATCGATTGTACTATCTTGGGCGCACGATCTTAGTGAAACATGCACAACACTTTGACCGATTCGATCGTGTCTTTGGACGGCGCTTTCGCAACTTGTCGACGACGTCTGCCAAGATTCGCCAGGAAATCCCCCGGGATTGGTTGGAGAAACTCGGTGATCTTGTTCTCGATGCGGCTACCTTGGCCAAGATCAAGAAGGCCGGGAGTTTGAATGAGATTCTCCAGGAACTGAGGAAGCGTTTGGCGGAGCAGGAAAAGCGCCACAGTGGCGGATCCAAATGGATAGGCACTCAAGGCACATCGCGGTTCGGCCATGGGGGATTCAACCCCAGTGGTGTTCGCATTGGTGGACCGGGTCGTCACAGGCGGGCTGTGAAAGTTTGGGAAGAGAGGAAGTTTCGCGACCTGGATGGCTCTCGAGAGTTGGGCACAAGAAATTTCAAGATGGCGTTACGCTCTCTTCGGCATTTTACCCGGGAGGGTCGAGAAGAGGAGTTCGATCTAGAAGGGACCATTGGAGCAACTGCCAAGAACGCTGGCTTTCTCGAGACTCGATTTAGGCCGGTGCGAAAAAACCGTATACGCGTACTTTTGCTCCTCGACATAGGGGGGTCAATGGACGACCATGTTCGCTTGTGCGAAGAGCTGTTTTCGGCAGCGAAATCAGAGATCGAACATCTAGAGTGGTTCTATTTTCACAACTGTCCCTATGAAACTCTGTGGCGTCGAAATGTGAGGGGAGAACAGGACGTCGTGGCAACGGATGAGGTCTTAAGAACCTATGGCCAGCACTATCGCCTTGTGATTGTGGGGGATGGGGCCATGAGTCCTTTTGAGCTGATTCATCGTGGGGGCAGCATTGAACACTGGAATGAAGAACCTGGGGAGGTCTGGTTGTCTCGAATCTGGTCTCATTTTAAGCGAGGGATCTGGCTTAACCCGATCGCGGAAGAGGAGTGGCCCTACACGGCATCAACAGGGATGATCCAAGGTATCACCGGTCGAAAAATGTTCGGACTGACATTGGAAGGATTGAAAGCCGGACTCAAGGAACTCATGGCACCTGGGCCATGAGCTTGGGTTTGAGTTCGGGAAGTGGCTCAGAATAGTCGCATCAGGTTCAAGATGACGTCAATGGTGATGCCAGCAAGGATCATGAATAGGAAGAGGTTCATAACCGATGATGGTGTGACTTGTTTTTCTTCTTCTTCAAAGATGGGAATACGTTCCGTGTCAGGGCAATCGTCCAAATCGATCGCTCTGGGACGTGGTGGGGTTCGAGAGAATTCAAACCCTGGCCCTGCAGCCGGATCGAGGTAGTCGTGCTCGAGTTCGAAAAGAAACGTGGGGCCCCGTCTGCCTAAGGCAATTTGATCCCCAATTTCGAGGATGGCCCTGCGGATCATGAAGCCGTTGACAAAAGTTCCATTTAGGCTTCCCATGTCGTAGATGACATAAAATTCCCCCTCCTGCCGAATCTCTGCATGCTGAGCTGAAACGGTGGCGTCCTCAAAAGGGTCATAGGCCACATCATTGTGTGTCGCGCGACCCAGCAGGATAGACTCCATGTGGAATCTCTGTTCTTTATTCTTGAGGCTTCCGGTTTGATGGAGAAGGCGAACCAACTGTGTTGGTTCTGATCTCTTGTCTTGTCGTTTTGCCTCGGCACGATGGAGGGCGTCTTGGATACGTCCCATACGTTTCTCTCTGCACTTTGTATTTCGGTTGTTAGCAAGTGGATGACGGTGATAGGTCATCCGGGTAACAGGGCGCATTGTAGGGGAAATGACGACTCTTGGCACAGGGAAATATATACCCAAAGTTTGATTTGATTTTTCTGTGTCCATGCATGATTTGCCGAACCGTGGTGGGATCCCAAAAGGGAAGAGGGACCCTACCCGGGGGTGGTTTTGGGTACCTAAGGTCTTTTGACCACGGGCCTTGGGGACTTCGTGGAGTTCTGGGCCCTGTCGAATTTCGTCCAGCAACCCTCGTGGGACAAGTCGGAGAAGGTAACTTTATGCCTTTTGTCCTGTTCGAGAACCTAAAGATTCAAGGCCGAGGGCGATGCTGATTCCCACGAGCAAGGCCAAAAGGGCCTGCCAGTTGCCATGGCCTAGGGTTTCAGGGACCTGATTGATTAAGTCGCCCGTGGAAGAAACAAATCGCCATGGCCAGACACCTCGGAGACAACCAATCATAAGACCGATTAACGCTCCGAAGGTGGGGACTGGTTGCTCGCGCAAGAGGTAGGAAAGAATTCGAGAGAATCCCACGAGACCTGTGAGGCAGCCCAAAGCAAAGAGGCAAACGGAAATGATGGGTGCCGGATGAATCTGGAAATGAAGGAGACCACTGATGGTGCCCTTCACAGCGTTCAGGACGAAATAATAACACCCTAATATGAGCAAAAGGAAGGAGCCGGAGATGCCCGGCAAGACCATGGCGGAAATTGCGATCACGCCAGCAATATAGACGAACCAAAATGAAGGGCGAGGCACTTGAACAATCACATGGCTGAGAGAGATATCTTGGTAATGCTTTGCTTCGTCTTTCCGCGCTTTCTTGTCGCTCTTGGGAATGCTTGCGTTCATTTCATGGCGGACAGCTAACTGGCGAGCACCTTCCGGGTCTTGAGCTAAGTGGGCGATTCTCAATGATTGATTCTGGGGGGACCAATAAACTTCCGCGGCATTCAGAGAGCTTGGCCCCTGGCGAATGAGTTCCTTCAAAGTCGAGGACTCCCCATGGGGTGCTTGAACTTCAACCCAGGTGCCGGTTGTATTGATGTCGCGGTTCGGATCAGTGACCGCATACCCGAATACTCCGAACACAAGGGCCATGATCAACCCGAGAGCCTTTGGGCTGCCATTCTCCTTGGGCATCATCCGCCATGGGACTCCGACACTGGCCAAAATGAGACCAAAGAAGAGGCCCCGCATGATTTCTGGGTGGTTGTCCATGAGGGTGGGGATGATGATAGACCCCATGGCCATGGCTGAGAAAATGCCCAGCCCGAGGGGTACGAGGAAACGCCAATCAACGGTGTCCATGGACCGGGGGATGGCTGCCTTTTTCTCAGCTTTGAAACCACTGACAACATAGGAGGCCAGAGCGATAATAGGTTTCGGATTGAGAGACTTAACCGCAGAAATAAAGCGACCGTAGATGCCCAAAATGAGAGCCATGGTGCCACCGCTGACCCCGGGGATCACATCCGCTACACCCATACACAAACCGCGCCAAAAGACACCCCAATTCATGGCCAACTCCACCTTTTCTTTCGGCTCGTGTCCGGCCCGTGGACAGTTTCAATGCTCATGACGAAAAAGCCACAAGCCATGGTTCACGAGGCCCTCAGTCGCTCAATAACAATTCTGACTGTTCCGGACGAGTGCCGAACGCCAAGTTCGATTTCTCTTCGATCTTGTTTCGGCCAAAAACGAGTCAAATGTGTTAATCTAATTCATCAGTTTTCTAGACGTCCTTGGTCCGTGATTTGAATCGTGGCCAAGAAAGGTAAGTTTCATGCGGCAACTCTTGTTTCTCGTGGTCCTTGGTCAGTTTCTTGTATCGGCTCCAGCCCAAGTGACATGTAATCGTTTTGATGTCAAGATGCAGGTAGCGAATCATCAGCTTGCCCTTCGTGTGGTGAGCGATTTACCAAAGGATGCTACTGTGTCCGTCACAGTAAGTCATCGCTATTGGCGCAAGGGCGAGACTTCCTCCTACTCCTTGGACTACTATTCTCGAGAAGTCACCGTCAAGGATCTTGATAAAGGGCTGTCCATTGTGATTTCAAAATCGGCTCAAGAAAAAGAAATCGCGAGATTGAGTGGTATGAGCCGCCTTGCGGGACGGGGGGCCGTGAAGGTCGATCACTTCGATGGCCGAATTCAGGTGCGCATAGTTCTAAGCCAGAGTCAAAAGAACGAGGATTTTGGCCCATACAATCGGGATTTGTCTGGAAGTCAGGTCCGGCATGACGGCCCTTATCGTGGCGTTAAAGTGATTCGTTATGTCTCGCTGGAAGAAGCCAAAGCCAAGAAACCCAAGAAGCGCTCTAAGAAATCGGTTCGGGTGAAAGCGGCCGCGTTCCAAGTTGGTTCTATCTATGGATTGCGACAAAGAGTTCCTCTGTGGAGTTCACCCATGGTCTTGAGTGGGGCCAAGCAGGTCAAACTCTTTGAGGCTCCCAATCGCACCTTGGCCTTCATCCACAGAAAACTCGTTTTGGGCGAAAAGACTTGGTTTCGTATTGCCGTAATCAATATCGCCGGAGAGGCTCCCATGGCTTTGGGGTGGGCGGAGCTACAGGACTTTGGGCGAAAGAAACACAGACTCCTCGAAGATCCCAAATTGATCCCCTATCTTCTACCGACAGGTTGGCTTGGGATGGGTGAGCGAAAGCCACGCTATCGCCTGAAAGGAAGTAAACGCAGTCCTCGGTTTGAAGGGGTCTATGTGATTGAGGCCAATGTGATCTTGGATGATGGATTGGAGGCGAGTGAGGCCCAATCCTGGGCCAAGACGGCTGCTTGGCAGCTGCTTGAGCGGTCCGGTGCCCAAGGGGCCATCATTCATCTCATTCGGGAAGGTGACAAAATTCCTCAGGCGGGTACAGCATGGGTGATCCCCGCTAAGTCCGCTGATCCAGGGAGTCTTAAGGCAGAAGATTTCGAAGAAAGCAATTGGAGTGGATTGCGTGCCGGAGTTTCTATCCACAAGTCCTATTTCAAATCCCGCCCTCAAGCTTTGAAGGTCGGGTCAGAAGTTTACGTCAAGAAGGAAGGATCATTTGAGGTCCACGTTTTTGCCCAAGCAGATTGGAAGAAAGGCGACAGGTCGATGACCCGGGTGGCCAAAGGTACATCTGGCAAATTGCTTGGACACTGCTATCTTGAGCAGGGTGGTGCGACAATAATCCGCTATCACATTGCCTTCGAATCAGGACAAAAGGGCTGGGTTCCGGGATCGCTGGTGTTCAAGTTCTGAGTCCCTCTCGGTCAGGAAATCTCTTTGGCGCCGCCTATTGGGATGGCAGGTCAATACGGGCGTCGAAGAGAAGGTCCTCATCATATCGAGGAATTGTCAGAAGCAGGGTCGAAAACGTCCTCTCCACTTTTCCTTTGAACTTGACAGTATCGTCTACCTTGATGGTGATTTCCTGAGTCAAGTCGACAATGGGTGAGCCCAGGAGAACAGTTATACCTTCAATTGACTTGTGACTTTCGATTGAGTTGATTTTAATTCTGTTGGAGCCATTGGTTGTGGCTTCAATGATAGACTTGAGGGCGGCCTGTTCCCAGTAGAGCCAATAGAAGTGTTTCTTCCACTTCAGTGTTGGTTGCCAAATTATCTTACTTGGTCGGGCGTTTCTTGTCTTCTGAGCAACCCACTTTTGTGTGGGTAAGTAGCCAGCTTTCGGAGCTGCGTGGCCCCGCCCATTGACACGAA
>WFTN01000376.1 GCA_015485455.1 Planctomycetota bacterium
GTAATTTCGCCATCTTTGGCATGGTGGGGGAGGCGCAGTTTGAGCTGGTGACCACCGTGCCTCTTGGCATTGGTGCCATGGTCTTTCCTCCTTGCCCTCTGCTGCCTTTCATTCCTGACCTTTTTACTTTGACCAATAACTTTGGCGGCTCTTGCGCCCAAGTCATTGGCTCCACTCTCACTCCTTGGGTTTCTGCACCTTTTCCTCCCGTTGGTTTTCCTGTGACCCTCACCTTCCAAGGGATCATCGAAGAATCCCCCGGGGTTTACGTGCCCACCAACGCTGTGATTTACAAAGCTGAGTAAGATGATGAACTTGTCAAAAGCTATGATGTTGATGGTTTTGCTGTTGAGCTCTTGTTGTGCTGGGCTTTTTGCTCAAGCGGCTTTGTCTCCTTTGGTGACAACCTTTGCCGGGGGCAATGGTCAGGCTGGCAACATGTTTGAAGTGCGTTCTTTGTCAGGCATTGTCATCAACGATTTCGACGTGAATTTTGATGGGCCGGTGGGTGACTTCGAAGTTTGGACACTGAACATGCCTGGCACTTTTCTGTTTAATCAAAACAGCAATGCCAATTGGACTCTCGTGGCTACGGTGATGAACTTGCCCAGTCAAGGCAATGGAGCGTCAACACCCTTGGGCCTTAACTTGGCCCTTGATCTGCCTGCGGGTGTGACTCAGTCGTTCTACATCACTGGCATTAATGGCACGAGTTTGAACTACACCGATGGCAGCGGGTTTGGCAACGTGGCGGCGGCCAATCTTGACCTGGAGATTTTGGAAGGATTTGGCGGGGCGTATTTTGATTTGGTTTTTGTTCCACGCATTTGGAATGGCAACATTCATTACTCTGATCGTATTTTGACGGATGTGTCTTTGTTTCGCATCATCGCACCGATGAATGACACCCTGGATTGCTCGTTGCGCTCGTCCACTGAAACGGTTCGCGTCAGAATGCAGAATGGCGGCTTGAATCCCATCACGGCTGGGACGATTTTGGCGCTTTCATTCACCCTCGACGGAAACCCTCCTGTGGTTGAGATGGTGAGTGTTCCTACGACTTTGTCGACGGGGGCGACCTTTTCACACACCTTTGCTGCCACCGCTGACCTCTCGTCCTTGGGGGCTCACAGTTTGGTTTGTGACGTGGTCTTGGCTGGGGATATGAACCCAAGCAATGATAGTCTGAGTCGAACGGTTGGCAGCGGTGGGCAACTGCGGGTGAGTTCCTTTCCTTATGCTGAAGACTTTTTCTTGGTTGGGTCGAACGGTGGCATTGATTTGCCTCTCGGTTGGATTCAAGAACCAGGAGACGCCACTGGGCTTTCTGCTGACTGGAACATGCGCAACGACCTGGCTCAGGTGAACGGGTTGGGCCCGAATGAGGACCGCACTTTTGGTGTTTCTGGTGATGGCGGGTTCGCTTATGTGCGGGACGATGGCGACCACGCTGTTGTTGCCATGCGGTCGCCTTGTTTTGATCTGAGTTCTTTGACCAATCCTAATTGCCGTTTCTTCTTGCATTCGAACAATCCCATGAGTGGGGGCTTTGATTCTCTTTTGTCGGTCGATGTGATTAGTCAGCCCTCGGGAGTGGTGACCCCTGATGTGCTTGGCCCCGAGGGCCCAGGGGGCCCGGGGTGGCGTGTTCGCAAGATTGACCTGAGCGCATTTGCCGGACAGTTAATTCAACTTGTCTTTCGGGTTGATAGCACGGGAAGTTTGAATGATTTGCATGATGTGGCCATCGACGATTTCTCGATTGCCGAGGAAGTGGTGAGCTTGGGGCAAGCACCTCAACCTGGATTGGCCGTCCTTGATCTGAACGATTGCCACACGGGTAACGTAGACCCATTGCAGTTGGGCTTGAAGGGGCCCTACTTCGCCAACGCCAGAGATGGGGGCAGTTTGATCTTCAAGATTGAAGGAGAGCCAGCACAGCCTATCTTGCTCTTTGTCGGGCCTCTCAACCCGGCGGTAGCCTCCTTTGCGGGAATTGGCAGCATTGATGCTGGTGGTCCCATCGGCGCTGGGGGTATTCCGACCTCATTGTTGGTGCTGGCAGATGGGGCGTCCTTTGGCGGCCTAAACGCCTTCTTTGTTACCAGCGCGACGGGTTCTGTTGATCTAGGCTTCTCCGTCCCCGCTCTGCCTCCCGGAGTCCTTGGCACCTTCCAATGTGCCATCCCAACAACGGTCGGCGCTGGCCTTGCCCTTTCGAATGCCGTGGAAGTGACGGTTCGCTAGGTTAGGTGATATCGGCGATGACCCGGTCGAGAGATTCGACTAAGTAAAGTGGTAAGGAGTGAAGCGTATAGCTGACTTCTTGACGTTTGCCCTTCGAGACAACTGTTGTTTCTACTTGCTGGACGCTGGGTGGGTTGAGGTCGAAGCGTATGGCATCGTTGCTATCGTGAGTAGCCATGAACTGGTGGAGGGAACGAAGGGCACCCTTCTTGGCAGCTTTGACCTCGATGGGGAAGATTTTCGTGCCCCTGGCAATGACGAAGTCTACCTCTGCATTGATTTCATAAAGTTAAAGCCCTTGGGTGCTTGCGCAATTGCGGACGAGTGTGGACTTCCGCACTTGTCGGGCGCCTCGAATTACCAAGGGTTTTCGCCGAGAAGCTGTGTTCCAAGCGTGTCGTGAGCCTTCTGCGTAGCGCAACATAGGCGCATGGTGGACGAAAAAGGGGTCAATTTCAAAGGGCAAGTGGACGAAAAAGGGGTCAATTTTCCCTCAACCAAAGCTCCCCTTTCGCGGCGAGAGGCTTTGGCCGATACAGGGGCCGGTGTTTATCTTCAACGGAAGGACAGGGGCGCTCTTGGGCGCGGGTTTAGTCCTCGCGAGCCTCTTTGCCCTTCCCTTTGACGTTGATCCGGAATCGGTCTTCATCTTGATGTTGTAACCACCAAGCCCGTGCTTTCACTAGCAACTTGGGGTCATCATTCTTCCAATTCTGACCGCCGATGAGACCAAGGGAATGAGCCGCCCGTTTGACCAGAGAAATTGGGACAGGAACATCTTCTGGGCTAACCTCTTTCTTGCCTGTTTCCTCGAGGAATTTCCGTCGAAAATCGTGAAATTGGTTGGGACCAGCCTGAATATAGAGGGCTTCCAGGTGTTCTGCCGCAGACTGGCTGAATGGCCTCGTATCAACAAGGAATTCTCCTAAGGCCCGAACCGCCGCCACTCGCAATCTGCGCCCCAAGGGGTCCTTTTCGTTCTGACCCGGCTTCGGTGGCATTAGTTGTCGGCGGACGGAGTCCCAATCTCTGGCACCATGTCCGGTCAAGAAACGCCCAGTTAAGAGCCGACCGTCGTTCCCACAAATACGCCCGGCAAGTTCACGATGTTGCATTTCAGCATAGATGTCGTTGAGGCCCTTCTTTTGGCTTTCGTTGAGATTCTTGAGCTTCTCAAGTGACCGTGACTTCTTGTAGAGCTCGATGCCTCGCTCGAAGCTCCTTTTGGCAAACTTGAAGGGGTGATTGTGTTTCATGGCCTCGACACACTGACACCCAGAAATTCCATATACACGACTGCCAGCCCCATTGATCATGACGAAATTGCTGAAGATCATGCTGGTCCAGGGATTATCTTTGTATTGATTCTTCCACCACGAAAGGCAGGGGACATCTTGAGGGTAGCCAACATCCGTTGTGTTGACTAAGGCCGGGATAGTCTCTTGGTTGATTTGCTCCGGGAACCCCGGAACTTCGAGCAAGCGCGAACGCATGGCGTAATGGCCTAGTCAGGCGTAGGGACTGTTGCAGTCACCAAGGAATCGACAAAGAAACACAACAAAAACAGGTTTGTCGAGCCGCCTCCCCTTGGCCATGGCGGTCTTGAGATCAGTTTCCCATTTTATGCCGTCGTTCTTGGCTGCTTGGGCAGCCGAACAGAAACCTTCCTGCTTGAGTTGGGCTTCGTTTTCTTGGGCTTTTAGATGTGCCGCAAAGAACATGAACATCGTGACGACGCCCAGGAAGAAGAACCAATTTGTTTGTTGGAATTTTCTCATTAGGGAAGAATCTCCGAAACCAAAAGAACAGGAGGCTGTTCGCTGTCTTGTCGCGCAACGCGAACGAACGTAAGTATCGAGATGATGATACCAAAATTTGGTTTCTTGGGGCTCAGCTTAGCGACCAAGATTCTCGAGGTATTCGCGAACGTCTTTTCTCTCTAACAACGGGTCCTCGGGTATGGCTAGGTCCATCATGATGAGGAGCATCTCGTCGCGGGCAGACGGCCCCCAGGATACGAGTTTTGGTGGACGATTGGGGTTGAGAGGGTTTTCCGCTGAATTGTCGAATGTTCCCGTTAATCGGAGTACACTCCCGGCATGGACGGTTTTCGGTTGGGGAAAGACGTATGGCATCTGCCAATTGAAGTCCCAATCGTTGATACGTAAGAGTTCGTCTTCCTTGCCATCAGGGTGTTCGACGGAGAATCGAATCTTGCGGCCGAGGAAATGCATGTGGGGGCCCAAGGCCAGAAGCTCCACCGTCAATGGTGCGGTTTCTGTGCATTCTGCCACGAATTCGCTGCGCCCAGCGGGGATCGACAGGTCTGCTTTGCGTAGGGCCAAGGTGACGACATGGTGCTTGACCACTTCGTTCGCGAAACGCAATCCAATCTTCAAGCGACATTTCGCTGGTTTTCCCCTTTTGGTGAAATGAACTTGAACGACAACATCTGAATGGGCTTTGATCGCTTTCGCGTAGCCCGTTGGGAGGGAGTGAGGCAGGGCTCCTAAGGCCCAAGCACCCAGAGTTGCGTCGGGCACAAAACCAGGGTCGCCAAATCGGCGGTATCCGGGCTTGGGGTCCGCCATGTCCATTTTTCGTGCTGAATCGCTTGTATCGACGAACGCTAACATGTGATGAAAGTTTTCTGCGGGTTCAGGACGAAATTCGACGCTCTTGATCAGTCGATTGGTCAGCAAGTTGGATGGCAGCACAAACCAGACGTATTCATCTGGGCCATCTGCGGACAACTCGTATTCCTCTTTTAGTTGGAGGATGTGGTCCGGGGCACTCTTCCAACCTTTGGGCCAAATGACCTGCGGGGGGGTGTCTTTGGGATCTCCCTTGGGCATTCCGCCATCCACCCACTCTTTGATTTTTCGTTTCTCGGAATCCAATAGGCGCGCATCCCCGAGGAATCTGTTTCTCGGGCCGGATGCTCGCCATGGGGGCATGGCGCCGGATTGAGTTTGTTGCACAATGTCTTTGGACATTGTTCTGACCTGCCCGTATGTGATCAAGGAAAAAGGTGCAGGTTCGCCGGGCCGATGACACTTTTGACAATGACGTTGGATCAATCCTTGGATATCGCGGTGCCAAGTGATTGATGTGGAAGTAGGTATCTCCGATACCGCTTTCGGGATTAGTCAGCCCCAGGATTCGGTGTGAACAACTCGTGGTCTCTTCCCATCCAAGAGTGCGGCGATGGCGTTCTGGAGATCGTGGCTCCTGATAGGACGACGTTGTGATTGGCTGGCCCAGCGATCGTCAATACGCCCGGAATATTCGATGGCCTGATTTTTGCCAAACAAAAACACTTGACTTGTATTTGTAGCACCTACCGCTTTGACGCTGAGGCGAAGCGGGTCCTTCAAAATTGTGCAGTCGACTTTGAAATTCTTGGCATGACCCCTGATTGCTTCATCCGATTCGTTGCCCACCATCACCATGATGAACTTAACACCCCGGTTCTTGAATTTCTCTTGGAGTGAATTCCAAGTTGGCATGTAAGAGTTTGTGATCGGACAAACGGATGTGCAGAACATGAGGACAGTCAGAGTGCTCTTCGATGACGAAAAAAGAGTGTGGATCTTTCCTTGCGTGTCACAGAGACTCACCGGCGCGATTGACTTTTGGTCCTGGCAAAGAAGGTCGCCAGCCGGTACAACGATGCTCAGCAGGACGAAAACTAGGGTATTGAATAGTCTCATTCTTTTCTCGGGCTGGATAACTCCCAGGGGCGACTTCTGGATCTTCTATGCTTTCGTGGCCTTAGATTGGCAACGATGGTGGGGGAAGCGCCCACCGCCGTCCTCATCTATTCTTGTCGACAGAACTCAACGACTTCGGGTTTAATTGTCATGGGGCGTTCCAAGCCAGAGAGGTCCATGCCGGATTCGACGAGGTGGGGGAGGTGCCCACCGTTACAAACCAATGTGCGGTTATTGTTGACTGAGAGCATGTTCTTCAGTTGCTGGACTTCATCTGGTTGCATGCCGGTTGAGACCACGTATTCGCAATGATCGTTATCCTGACTCAGGATAGTGACGCCGTAGTGTTCTGGATTCTTAAATACTTCCGTATCTGGGTGAAGTAGGAAGTCGCCGACGAATGCCGTCAGGCCAAAGTCCGCTCTATGGTCAAAGAGAAATTTGGCTGTGTTCATGACGTCTTGCCGATCTTCCGTGGGGAAGCCAATAAACCAAAGTAGCTCGGCGGAGACACCGGCCTTTCGAAGGTTCTTAAGCATCTGGGGGAGATCGTTGAGGTCGTAGCCTTTCTCCATAAGGTTGAGTACGTCTTGATTTGCGGACTCAAAGCCCATAAGGAGGCTCTTGCATCCACCTTCACCTAAGAGTTGGCAATACTCGGGGTTCAAGAGAGCTTTTTCAAATTTCATGCCGCCACCCCAATGAACCTCAAGATTCTCGTCTTTGACGATCTGCGCCAAATTCTTGGCACCATTGGGCGGAATACTCGAGTCTTGCATGTAGATATAGCGTGCCCCATACCGTTCAGCTAAGTCTTTGACGTCGGCGCGAATCTTGTCCGAGCTCGATTGGCGGTAGTTTTCACGCCAACCGATGCTGCAGAAAGTGCACTTGCCCCAATAACAACCTCGAGAAATCATCAGTGGATAGACTGGGCCTGGGGTCAAATAAAGATCCATGTCTGCCGTGTCGAAGTCTGGAATCGGCAGGTCATCCATCGGCTCGAGGTAGGCCGTTTCTGTGGTGCGAATGAGCTCCTTGTTCGCATTTAAGTAGATGAAATTGCGGGCATCTTCGAGTTTTGCATGGCCTTCCAAGGCCGCGACGAGCTCGACGATGGCTGTTTCACCATCGCCGAAACAAATTGTATCGGTGAACTCGAAGATCCAATTGTTAGTCAACCATTTGTCGAGATAGAGCGAAATTAGAGGGCCACCCATGCTTATGTGTAGGCTGGGCTTTCTTGCTCTCAAGAGGCGCGCCAATCGGACCGCTTCAACCGCTTGTTCTGGGAATGCCACGGAGATCGCGATCATTTCTGGGGCATCTTGCAAGACCGAGTCCAAGAAGACTTCTTCGTAAAGGTCTCTCACAGGGGACCATGGGTCCGCGACTTGTTGTGCGATCATATCAGCACCAAAATTTTCTCGATGCGGCGAGATGACTGGATCCAGCTGGTAATAGAAGCCCAATACATCAACCACTGTCCAAAACGCTTTCTTGAACAAAGGCTGGTCGAAGCACCGGACTCGGTCGCGCAAAATGTGTTTACAATTCTCCCCATCCAAGACTTTCTCTTCCAATTGGGCAAGCATCTCCGTCAAACGATCTGCTTCGCCGCCTTGTCCTTGGTGGCGCAGTTGTTCGATTAATTGTCGAGCGCCATGAAGGATCATCTCTGATCTTTGACGATTCAAAAATAGATCTGCCGCCATGGCGTTGAGATCATAGATTCGAGGTTCGTGGCCAGCGTTCTTGAGCGCCGCTGCCAGCAGGGGGAGCGAGTGATACATGGGGTTGGGAAGGCACAACGAATTGGGAAATACGACAGAGACTCTCATAGTTGGCTCAACATCGATCAAGGAAAAGAAGGTGCGACCTAACAGATTCGCATCGCCCACCCTAGTAGAGTAGACTATTGTCGAATCTTGGTAAACAACTATCGGACTCAGCGTTCAGGAATCTATCGGGTATGGATCAATGTTCTCAAGAGGTGACAGAGTCAGGGATCTTTTGGACCTTAGGAGGTATTCGACGTCGAGCCGACATCCTCGATCATGCCCAGGCTAGCAGCGGCGGAGGGGTCTGGTCTTCATCAAACATCTTCGGGTTTCGCGCTACCATTGATTTTGATCCTCGGGGCCGTGTTCCAGCGTGCTGGATATCGCGGGGGCAGTTCGACGACAGAGGTGCCTTTGATCAAGCCAAGGATTGTCTCGAGCAAGATTCTGCCGCTTGGGTCATTCCTGATTTGGTGAGTTGCTCGCCACCATGGTGGGATGAAGAGAACCAGTCAGAACTTGTTGTATGGGGAGATGGGAAAGAAAAGCATACGTTCGCGCTCAGTAGCAAGGAAACCATCGCGAGTTTGGGCTCTCGGAAATGGCGTGATGTCATGCGCGAGAACTTGAGACGATTCGTCGAGGTTTGGGAGGCCGGTCCCTATGGTGGTGTTACACCGGCATATTGTCTGGGTTATGGCACTTTTGATTCCTGGATTCATCACGGATCAACGGAAGGGTACTTCGCGGACTACAACCCATACCTCTTGGATGAATTTCGCATCTGGTTGGGGCACCAATATGGGACTGTTCAAGAGTTGGAAAAGGCTTGGGGCCGCAGCATCCAATGTGAATCTGATTGCGTTCCGACCGCGTTACGACGCATGGAAGTGGCACCCACTGGATTCCGGGACCCTGTAGACAATCGTGATGCTATTGATTTTGAGTGGTTCTTGGCAGACTTCACCGCCACATTGTTCATGGACATGGCGGAGGGCGTTAAGTTAGTAACTCAGAATCGCAAGTTGTTTGGGGCGCGCTATGGCGACTTTATGAACTTGGCAGCGGTTCAAAATGGTATTCAAAATAGCGGTTGCTTGGGGTTAGGGAAAGTTCTTGATTGCGAAGCAATTGATTTTTTGGTGGGGAGCCAAGTGGATTGGTGTGGGCACGAAGATGCTGTTTTTCCGGCGCTGCCCGCCGCAAGCTGTCAGCTGCATGGAAAGGCCTTTTTTCTTTCTACCGCAATCTGGACAGGGCAGACACATCTTTCAGCCCGTGAAACCCGAGCTAATCATGGTTTCGCTCGTGGCCGAGGTTATGGGTCTTGGTCTCATCAAGAAGTCAGCGAGGTGGTGTCCGGCCGATCCAAGGCCGAGGTCGCTTTCGTATTGGACGACTTGAGTTTTCTCTATGTCCAAAGGGCTAAGGAGCAGTTTCGTTTTGTGCTTCACCGGCAAGCTTTGGAACTGGCAGCCCTGGGAATCCCTTTTGACTTTATTCTTCAAAGAGACTTGTATGATGTGGAGCCATATCGCTTCCTCATGTTCCCAAACACGGCATTCGCTTCGGATGAGACTCGTCAACGTTTGCCATCATTGTTGAGTGGCTGGAAAGCAACGGCCTTGTGGTTGGTAGCGCCAGGATTCGCGAATACGGATGTGGCGTTTGAGAACGCAGAGAGCCTGACGGGGTTCAAGCTTCATAAACCGGAGGAGCCCCATAGTGTCATGGCCTCCGTGGGCTATGAAGGTATCAATTTGAGCTTTGGTACCGAGGAACTGCGGGCCCACACGCCTTTTTTTGACGAGGGCCCATACCGGGTTATGGGGAGATACGTTGAGTCGGGTTTGCCGGCCCTTGGTGAATGTTCCAAAGGCAGCATGCGCTCAATTTTTTCCGCAGTCCCGGGAGTTCCAGCGATCCTGTTGCGGAAGTTTTGTTTCGAGGCTGGGGTTTCCCTTGGGTGAACGGATTCTCGTGCCTTTGGGATGTTCTGCCCAATCATTCTTGAAAAAGATATTCGCATTGCTCAGGTAGTTGATTAAGATCGCGTATCTTCCACGATTACCATGGTCTATGACCTGGGCAGGGCAGAGAATTCTCAGCCCTCTCAGGGGGCGTTGACTTACAGCCGTGCAGGCGGAGTCTTTCTCAATTGGAGCCGTAGTTCTCTTGAATATCACGTTAGCTCCCCGCGGAGGACTAAGTCACAGCGGAGGGAAGGTCGTCTTGTTCTTCCCCAAGTTTCGGGCACCGCAGCATCCCGTCTGGATGCCACTCGAAATCATGACGCTTGGTGTCTCCTTGTGTGACGCTGGCTTCGAAGTCCAACTGATCGACGAGAGAACCGAGCCTGACGCCGTAGGGATTGCTAATGTTGCTGTTCAGGGGGCCTTGTTCATCGGAATCTCAGCTCGTCCTGGCGACCAGGTTGATCGATCCTTGGAACTTTTCGACTTGCTCAAGGAACATCACCCTGGCACTCCGATTGTCTGGGGTGGGTGGTTTCCTTCGACATTTCCGGACGCCTGTTTGAAGATTGAGAACCTTGATTTTGTAGTTCAAGGAGGAGCGGATACATCCTTAGTTGAACTTGCTTTGCGTATCCGTGACGCCGATGGAGATGTGCGAGGGCTCAAGGGCGTGAATGCTCGTGATGGGAAGAATATTGTACGCAATCCACGACGGCCTCTTGAGAACCTTGCCAAGACACCGAGAATCCCCTGGGCTTTGTTTCCCGTTCACGAATATCTCACAGCTGATGGTTGTATCAATCTCTACACCAGTCGCGGGTGCCCAGGGCGTTGTCGGTTCTGTGGTGTCCCCAGTGTCTTTCCCGGAGTTTGGACTGGCTACGAAGCCGAGAGAGTTGTCGATGATATTGAGACGCTTCATGGAATGGGGGGACGAATTTTTAAGGTTCTCGATACGGATATGTTTCCCGACCACGAACGTGTACGGGAGATCTGCCGTCTCCTCATCCAACGCGACTTGAATATTCGTTGGATTGCAGACGTCCGAATAAAGGACGTGATTCAGTTTGACTCGGAAATGTGGGACTTGTTGCGCCGTAGTGGTTGCGCCGAGTTGGAAACTGGAGGTGAATCTGGAGCCGAAGACCTACTTGACGCGATGCAAAAGGAATGCACTGCTGGAGAAATCTACGATGGCGTGAAAGTGATTGTCGACCACGGGATTGCAGCTCGAGTTAACTTCATCTTGGGATTGCCGAATGAAACCAAGAATCTGCTCAATGAAACCCTGCGCCTTGTTCATCGGATCGGACTTCTGGGACCCAAAGCCAAATTCCAATTCTATCGTTTCACCCCCTCTCCAGCGACGCGGTTTGGTTCAGAAACTTGGCACTCCAAAAATTCAAGGCACGATGGAAGCGTGCCTGTGGATGTTCGAGCTCTCAATGGCGTGCCCATCAACCATGATAAAGCTCCTATGTTTTGGTTGAAGAAATCGGACGAGGCAAGAGTTAAGCGTTTCTACTATTTGCACCTGCCATTGGCCTACTACTTCCAAGATGACGGGCGAAAAGGGATCAAGCGTTGGGGATTGAGGTTGCTCATGAAATTGGCGAGGGCGCGGATTCGTTTTGGATTTTCATCGCTTCCCTTCGAGAGCTTTCTTTGTGATGCCTTTGATCGTCCGCTCCCGAGATCGAGAGAGCATGAGTGGCTTGAACTCAATGAGGCAGCCAGCGCCGAGATGCCAATTGTGGAATAGTTGGAGGGTGCGAGATCAAGGAGAACCGTTGGCCGCTAGCCTCGTAAAACGGGTGAACCTGTTGGTTTGGGACCAACCATCCTGTCTAACTCCGTATCTCGTTGTTGAATGGATAGTAGGTCCCATGATGAGGGATTCCGCCTGCCTCACGCAGTAACTTCGCAATTTTTGACCGAACAACTTCGCTGACCGGAAGGGTCTGGAGATCGTATCCTGTTTCTGTGACGCAGAAATCTATGTATTCGGCGATGGAGGTCTTGGAATGGCAATCGTCGGTTAAGTCGATCATTCTGGTCAGGCGATAGTCATCGAAATGAAACTTGAGAGACGTGTCCTGGATCATCTTTCGGATTTCAGCTGGGCTGACTTCGGTGAACCAATCCTGGCTGTCCTGGGGTACGGTGGAGTAGCCAAATTCCGCATCCATCTTACCGTTCGTTAGATCCGTAACTTGATTGCGAATCTCAGTGCCTTCGAATGGCTGGACATGAAACATGAGCGCCATGTGGGCCGCCGACGACAGTAGGTCGTCGATTGTCAGTTGCATTTCCTTCCGTGTCTCGGTGGGGAATCCAAACATAGTAAAGGTCGATGTAAAAATGTTGTACTTATCAGAAAGTTCGATCGCCTGTCGAAGACGATCCAGCTTGTTGTGCTTCTTGACAAGTTTCTGAATGCGTGGGGAGGCACTCTCAATGGCGAGGCTCCAGTGGTAGGTCCCTGCTTCTTTGGCTGCTGCGATAAACTCTTCTGTCATGAGGTCACCACGCAGACCGTTGGGGAAAGCGAAGGACAATTTCCAATTGCGTTTCACGACTCCATCAAAAAAATCTATGGCTCTTTTTCGATCGGCGTTGAAGATGTCGTCGACGATTTGAAACTCAGTGACGCCATGGCTGGCCATGAGTCCTTCCATTTCAGTATAGACGTTCTCAATGCTTCTTTTTCTCACTGTCTTGCCGAAATGGTCGTGACAGTATGTGCACTGGAAATAACATCCCCGCGTTGTGAAAAGCGATGTTGCTTTTCCTTTGGGACGAAGGCCAGTCATGGTCTTAAACTCTTGATAGGCGTCAAGGTCGATTCCCGTGTAGTCTGGGAATTCGATCGTATCCAAGTCTGAGATGAGTGGGCGTGAGCCTGACGTCCTGCGTCCCTTGCCATCCCACCACTGAACTCCAGTAACATTGTGCCCATTTCCACCGGCCAAGATATCGGCGACCAGTTCAACGAAGGTGATTTCCCCTTCCAAAGGCACGATAAGATCGATGTTGGAGTCCTTGAATAGGCTAAGGGAGAGAGTTGCTGCGTGTGGTCCCCCCGCAACAACGATGCAGCTCGGGTTAGCTGCCTTAGCGATTTCGGCTACCATGGGATAAACATCGCTTTGCGACGAGAACCCTCGAATGCCAATGATGTCTGGTTGGACGTCCGCGAGGAATGACTCCGCCACTGGGCGCAGGAATGTTTGTTGTGGTATCAAGCCCATGTCGCCCACGATGATCTCAACACGATCACCAAATTGGGCGCGAAGGGCGGCGGAGATGTATTGAATCCCCAGAGGGACCATGACGATTTCCCAGTTGTCTTTCTCGGAAGCGAGATTCACTAGGGCAATCTTTAGAGTTCTTAGTGTCGTCACGTTTTTGCCTCGGTCGAGATCTTATCATATCAGAGAGCAGTTGGTAGAGTCCTCAATGACGGTTCGTTAGGCCAAGGTTGCTGACGATATGTTACTAAGCCGTTACTCAGGCTGGCTCCAGGATGACTACAAATAGTGAGTCACTTTCTGGAGGTCATCATGAATATTCTAGTTCTCGTTTTCTTGTTCATCCTTTGTCCTAGGCAGTTTCTCTTGGCCCAGAATGAGGCGACTCAGTTAGACGATCCTCAATTGGGGCTCCCGGTTCGAGAACTCGTGGTGTTCAAGGATGGTCATGCACTTGTTCACCATCAAGGGCAAGTGGTTTTGGATGACAACAAGGCCATCGCTTTTCAGGATTTGCCCAAGCCGTTGATGGGGACTTTCTGGCCCTCTGTGAGAACACCTGGCTGGAAGATCAATTCCACCACTGCGGGTTGGCGCATGGTGGCGGAAGATCGGAACGTGTCGACCTTGGCCGAGTTGATCCTCGAGAACTGTGGGGCTCGTGTCATGGTGACCGAAAAAGACGATGTGCGCTATTCTGGGAGGCTCCTGAAAGCGGACGCCATCGTTGGCACTATCGTCCTAATTGAAGTTGAGGAGGGACTCAAAACTCTGCCCATAGCGCGCATTCGAGATGTGACTTTTCTTGACGCCAAACCCAAGAGAAAGCGAGTCTTCAAGGAAAGAAAACGTGTTCTTGCCTATAGTCTGAGTCAAGAGGACGAGAATGTTGCAGGGAAGGTAGAGCTGGGGCTCTCCTATGTCAGCTCGGGTTTTCGTTGGATTCCCAATTATCGCATTGAGGTTGATGGCGAGGGAAAAGCGCTTGTTCACATGCGGGCAACTTTGGTGAATGACCTGCGCGACTTGGATGATTGCCTCATTCAGCTTGTTGTGGGTGTGCCGAACTTCTCATTCTCTGGTATGGCTGATCCCATGGCGCTCGCCTATGGGGTGCAGCAAGTGGGAAGCCAACTGAGTAACTTCGCTAGCAACTACGATTCCAACATGTTCTCGAATGCCGTTAGAACACAGGTTCTTAATCCTTTACCTGTAGCTTCCACAACAGCCCCTGCCACCGGATATCAATTTGGCGCTGGAAAGGCTGTAGAGGATTTCTATGTGTTCAGTGTTCCGGGGATTACCCTCAAGAAAAATGAACGCATGAGCGTGGCGCTGGGATCGTTCGAATTCAACTATTCCGACCACTATGTCTTGGATATTCCTGTTCAAGTGCCGGGGGAGATTAGATCCAACTATCAGCCGAATCGAACTCAGTGGGACAAACTGGCCTCAATGCCAAAGGTGATGCATCAGATCCGTCTGCGGAATCGCAGTAAGATCCCTTTAACCACGGCTCCAGCTTTGATTTTCTCGAAGGGGCGGGTCGTTTCTCAATCTTTGTTGCGCTACACACCTGCAGGCGGTCTATGCTCTTTGGATCTCAGCAAAGCTATCGATATTCACGTCGAGAAGGAAGACTTCGAAGTGGGCCGGGTGGCAGACGCCAAGTCTCTCGGTGGGCGCACTTACCATCAGGTTAATTACTCGGGCCGCGTTCGCTTAGCGAATCATGACAACAAGAAGATTGTTGTTGAGGTGAATCGCTATCTTGTTGGTCACATGGACGAGAGTCCTGAAGGTGGAGAACGTCACACCCTGAGTCCTTTTGACGATTTAGATACGGTTTTCGGCCCGACAAGCTCAGGGTCATCGCATCGCGGATGGGCGTCGTGGTGGCGCCAGGTTAACGCCATCGAGAAAGTATCTTGGACCGTGGTTCTTGATCCAAAGCAAGAACGAAGTTTAGGCTACACTTGGCACTACTACTGGAGATAGAATTGGGTTGTTCGCACTTGAGGTAACATGACTATGAGCCAAGGCCGGATCTTAGTTGTCGAAGATGATGAGCCCATCAGACGTGGTCTGGTGGATGCGCTCAAATATGCCGGCTACGATGTTTGCCAAGCTGCAGACGGTGAAGCTGGTTTATTGGCTGCGACCTCAGGTGATGTAGACCTTGTTCTCTTGGATGTGTTGATGCCGAAGCGGGACGGATTTTCTGTTCTCAAAGAGATCCGCGGTCGAAGGCAGGATTTACCGGTCATCATGCTGACAGCCAAAGGAGAGGAAGAAGATCGTATCGGTGGACTCCGCGCTGGGGCTGATGACTACGTCGTCAAGCCATTCTCAGCGGAAGAACTTTTGGCGCGGGTTGATGCAGTCTTGCGTCGCTCTCCACAACGGCGCAAGAACGTAGCCAGTCTCGAACTTGCTGGACGCCGCATTGACTTCAATCTTCGCACGATTACCCATGGAGACGGTTCTACCGTCGAATTGTCAGAACGGGAGTGCTGCTTATTGGCCTACTTAGCGCGGAACATGGGACGTTGTATTCCGCGGGACGAGCTTCTGTCCGCCGTTTGGGGACTTGATCCAAGGGGTATCAAGACGCGTACTGTTGACATGCACATTGCCCGTCTGCGAGAGCGCCTGAAGGCAAATGAGGGCCAGGAGATCATTAAGACGATCCGGTCTCGGGGATACTTGCTTGAAGCCGGAACTGCCGAAGAATGAGGCGATCAACCAAGACATGGATTTTTTTCTCCTTCGGAGCAGCGGTGGTTCTCGGGGTCATGGTTTATGTCTCCCTTCGGGTGTCGGCTGAAGAGAAGAAGGCGAGATTAGCTCGTTCGGTCGCTGGGCATCAAGAGAAGGAGCGGGCCGCTTTGTGGCGATTGGATAGCGCATTAGCGCCGATCTTGGCCAATGAAACCGGGCGCGCCATTGCTGAAATGGCGGGGATAATTCCACTCAGTTCAACTCCGCCAGCGTTTTTTCGCCTCTTCTTTTCACAGGATGCTGAAGGGAATCTCAAGGGGTTTGCGTCGACACCAAATCTCTCGACAGAACAGAAACGGACCATCAGCCTTCTCGATTTGGAGTCAGTGAAAACCAAAGTCAGAACTGATCACACTTGGGATGACCCAGAAGCTCAGGACCTCGCCAGTAACCTTGCACTCTTGAACGCCAGCAACTCAAGTGGAAGCGGGTGGGACCGCAATGATGATAGGATTCGTCAGAGAAACCAGATGTTGACGAATTTTGCCAATCCGGCGAACATTTTCGTGCCCGCGAAGTTCAGTTGGCGTTCCCTTATGCCCTTTGTTGGTTATTGGCTCAACGTTGACGGGGTGGACACCTTGTTGCTGTCAAGGCCGGGAGGTGAAAGTAATATCTTTCAGTTTGCCCTGGTGGACTGGGATGAGCTGCGCTTGTGGATGACAACACATATCGAGGATCTCTTGCCTCAGGCTTCCTTGGAGCCGGCTTCAACCCGCAGCGATAACTCTCCTCAAGCGCTGCTGACAGCTCTTCCCTTACGACTGGTGTCGGAACCAGTCCCGCTAGAGTCTGCTACTTTGGGGTTACCTTTGATTCTTGGCTGGGGTGCGGTTTTCTTGGGGCTGATTAGCATTGCTGGTGTGCTCCGGGCATCTCTATTGATTGGCGATCGGCGAGCGCGCTTCGTTTCGACAGTGACTCATGAACTGCGCACACCCATCACCACCTTTCGTATGTATTCACAGATGCTGGCAGACGGCATGGTGACAGAAGAATCGCAGAAAGTTGTCTATCTTCAAACGTTGAAGGAAGAGAGCGCGCGAATTGCTCGGGTGTTGGAAAGTGTTCTTCTGTATTCCCGCTTGGAAGAAGGACGAGCAGAGGCCAGGAAATCAACGGTCTCAGTGATGGATCTCTTGGACGGCATCATGGTGCCCATGGTCCGGCAGGCCAGGGTTCACGGCCTTGACTTGAAAATTGACTTTCACCATGCCCAAGACCAAAGCTTGGAGACGGACGCACAGGTGGTTGAGCAAATCATGCTCAATCTTTTGGACAATGCTGGAAAGTATGCCAGCGGCCAGAGTCGATCTGTCGAACTTTTCAGCGGCGTCGGGAACCATCAACTTTTTCT
>WFTN01000377.1 GCA_015485455.1 Planctomycetota bacterium
GAGTGAATACCTCTATCGAATCTACTCCCGCCAATGAGCCAACTGGGCAACAGTTCATACCTCAAGAAGAACTCATCAAAGCTCTTACAGTTGTGAGAGAAAAACCGGCAAAATTCCGCTGTATGCGCCCTTGGGGGTTCGCCCCCCCTGATTTCAGTCTCGTCATTTGATATTCGGCTCTGACCCCGGTGCCCGGAAGATCCTATGGTCCTCTAACGCCACTGATATTTCACCAGGGGGTGCCCGACCTCTCTGTTTACTTCAAATCTTAATCAAGAGGAGCATCACAAGCATCACTATGACTTACGTTTGATCAGCTGGATGACACGGTCCAGTTCTTGCAAGAAGCGCGAGCGGTCCCGGGGCTGAAGAGGCTTGGGGCCCCTCGTGACCTCCCCGGCAGCCCGAAGCTCGGTCATCAGATCACGGGTCGCCAAGACATGGCCAATGTTATCTTCGGTGAAGATCTTCCCTTTGGGTCCGAGCACCATGGCTTCTTTCTTGACGCAACGGTCAGCCAGAGGCACATCTGCAGTGATAACAATGTCATTGGCCCCCACTTGCTCAACGATCCAATCATCAGCCTCGTCACTCTTGCTACCCACGACCTCCAAACGAATCCTCTTGGACTCCGGTACAGTCATCCAAGAATTTGCTACCAAGGTAACAGATAACTCATAGCGTCGAGCAACCTTGTAAACCTCATTCTTAACCGAGCAAGCGTCCGCGTCGATATAGATGTGAAGCAAGAGAAGTATCCTTTGAATTCAGCAGCAGATTCACGAAGAGGAGTTCAGGTGCGCTTTTCTTTTACATTGAACCATCAAGAAAACGTAGAAAACGCCAAAGGCAGCATTCAGCACGGCCGCAACCCAAACGATCCAAGGAGCTAAGAAGAAATCTCCCGACGGTGGAATGACCCCAGCGATGGCAAGAACCAAGGGCGAGAACATCCCCACGATTGCAATCGATTGGACTGGCTTGAAGACCGAATCTGATTTCTGAGATTTTTCCACGTTTCTCTCCACTTTCAGTGATCACCACAGGACTATAGCCCGAATTATCCACGATCTCATGAATAAGTCAGGGTAGCCACAAAGAAAAGGGAACTGAGAGGCACAAATTTGGACCAAACGAACATTCCCTGACGAAAACGCGGTTTGGCTTTCCTTTCCCGAGTTTCCCTGCAATCATAGGTGGGCCAACCCAAGAGGAGCATGAATTGATCATTGAGTCTATCGACGACCCCAGACTTTCCCCCTTTCGCAACGTTCGTGACAAGGATCTCAAACGGGAGGATGGTCTTTTCTTGGGAGAAGGCCCCCTCACAGTGGACAAGATGCTCTCCATGGAGGGTGTGACGAAATCCGTCTTGGTGGCGGAGCGGTGGGCTGAGCGTTACTTGCCGCAGGCCCATGATGATGTCGAAATCCTTGTCGCCAGTAAAGATGTCATGTCTGAAGTCTTGGGGTTTTCTTTTCATCGGGGCGTCATCGGGGCTGGCTATCGAGCTCCATTTGAAAACCGCCAACTTCAGGACATTCTCCCCCTGCAAGTGGATTCTGCAACAATCTTGCTGATCGAAGGTGTGGGCAACGTCGACAACATCGGACTTCTATTCCGCAATGCTGCAGCGTTCGCTTGTGATGCCGTGATTATCAGTTCTGATTGTTGCGATCCTCTCTACCGCAAGTCTCTGCGCGTTTCCTTGGGCCATGTGCTCAGCACACCCTGGTGCGTTTCTGCCAACTTGGCCGATACCATCAAGAGTCTGAAGGAGCAAGACATTAGCACTGTGGCTGCGGCTCTGACCGAAAATGCCTTGAGCCTCAATGACTTCAGCTCCCCCAACCGCGTTGCTCTCTTAATGGGACAGGAGCGCAACGGAATTTCCGCTACCCTTCTCCAAGCCGTCGATGCAGCAGTCAAGATTCCGATGGCACCGGGAGTTGATTCCCTCAACGTTGCAGCAGCATCCGCCGTATGCCTGCACCAACTCTCTCAGGGCAAACGACAGTAGTAGAAACAGCGACGCCTCACTCTCCCCACCGGGGAATTCGTAGCATGACGGCCAAGCGGTCTGATTCGCCGCAAATCCAGGTGTAGCCTAAGCCGTGATTCTTGAACGCCCCAATTGCAGCAAGAAGTTTCTTGTGTTGACCAACGGCATAGTGGTGAAATTCGTTGGCCGTAGGGATCAAGATTCCAGATCCAAGACTCACCATGAGTTCGACGATCGAGTCATCAAGGCCCTCGGGCATTTGCTCCGGGGAGAATTCAATCCCGTAGCACATAGCGTTCGATTGAGGATCTAAGGATGCTGCGTTGTGATTCGCATTCTGAGTCCACGCCGACTGAGGCAACTCAACATCGTCCAACTTCGCCCCAACGGCCACCAGGAACAGCTTGCGCTTGCCTTTCTTGGCATGCATTTTCTTCACTTCTATTTGCAAGACATCGCCCGCTAAGACCTGAAATTCAACTCCTTGCTTTTTGTCGCCGAAATAGCTGCGACCTCCGGTGCTCAGAAAGCGCTTTCCGTAGCGGTACACATAAACCTTCCCGCCATTCTCCAGCCAGAGTTTCAACGTCTGCTTGGGCTCAACTCGATATTCAATCTCCCCCACCGCCTGCCAAGCGCTCTTCCATTTCGGCGACAAGTTTTTCTCTCCTTGTGCCAAGATAAGAGCCCGGATGGCTCGAGCTCCAGGAGGGCAAGGGTAGGACCGATACTGCTGAATCATGCCGTCCAAGAGGTCATCGCGCGCTTTCACTAAAGAGGCTTCCAGCCTATTCCGACTCTTAACCAAGGCTGCTCCCATGGGGCGGGCAGTTTTCCAATTGACTTGCCCCAGACTTGCCTCGATCGTCTCCACCTTGGCCCTTAGCTTGTCGTCGGGATACAGATCCAAGCAGCGCTTGGCGAAGTGAACGGCACTGGGAATAGCCGAATAACACTTGAGGGACTGAATTTTCTTCAAGTGTTTCAGTGCTCGGGTGGGCAGGGCACGAAGCTGAGGTTCTACGGGCTTAAGGCTAGCTAATTTGCCAACGATGCGGAGAGACTTGGGCGTCTTTTTCGGCAACAATCCCTGCGCTGCCGCATCACAAGCATGGGCTGTCCACCAACGAGCAGCATGACGGTTCCCTCCACTCACCAAACGACGAACCAACTGTTCAACACGGGGCAATTTCCAGCTGCCGCTTCGAATTTCGCCAATAATCTTGGCTTCTTTGCTCTGAACGATTTCTTCTTCGACCTGAGCAAAACACGACTGATAGCCAGATGCCAGAAGAAAGGCAAACACCAAGAAAACCTTGCCCAAACAAGGAAGTTTGCTTGGCAAAAACGAAAACGGAAGCAAAGTCATAGATCAGGTTCCCAACTCATGTTGACAAGAAAAGCATAGCCTATTTCAAGAAAATGCCGAAGAATTCAACAAACAGCAGAGTCTCTATCTCTCTTATCTGTCGGCACCTATGGCAATTTGTTCGTTTTTTGGGCAAGATGTTCTCTGACAAGTCGAAGTGAGCACCGAACATGGACCACAATTCCAGCATACTTCTCGTTCTCGGCGTTGTCCTCGTCGCTGGAACTCTTGTGGGGATTCTCACAAAGGCACTCAAGCTACCCTCGGTGACGGGGCAGATATTCGTTGGAATAGCCATAGGCCCCGCCGGATTTGCTTTGTTTTCCGGCAACGACGTTCACCGTCTGCAACCCCTCATCGATTTCGCTCTCGGGCTGATGGCCGTAGCTGTTGGTAGCCATCTTATTTTCCCCAAACTCAAAGTGGCCATGCGAAGGCTCACCTTACTTCTGGTGTTCGAGAGCCTCTTCACCCCAGCTTTTGTATTCACCGGTGTCATGGCCCTGCCCCAGACCAATTGGCAGTTCAGCCTCTTGGTTGCGGCCATTGCAGTTTCGACTGCTCCAGCAACGATCCTGGCTCTGGTCAAAGAAACAAGGGCCAAGGGCGTCTTCGTCACAACACTCATCGTCGCTGTTGCTCTCAACAACTTGGCCTGCATTTGCCTTTTCGAAATCGCGCTGGCGAGTGCCCGCGCGAGTTTCGACCCGGAGCTGAGCCAAAGTAGCTGGCAATTGTTGTTCCAGCCCCTGAAAGAGATTATCGCCAGTGTCCTTTTAGGTGGAGGAATCGGCTACCTCTTGGTTTGGCTTACCAAGCGCGTCGTCAAGGCGGACAAAGTCACTGCCCTTTCGATGATGGCCATCCTTCTCACCGTCGGCTTGGCTGATCATTTCGGCGTTTCCGTGATGCTCTCAAACCTCTGTTTGGGGATAGCCTTGGCAAACCTGACTCCTGACAAGGAGGAAATAGGACACAAGGTCTTCGAGGATTTCGAGTATGCGATTTACGCTATCTTCTTCACAGTCGCCGGGATGGAATTGGAGGTGGACTATATCCTTCCAGGAGGATTGTTGGCGGGAGTCGCCTTCTCGTGCCGATTCGCCGGAAAGTTCTGTGCCGCCAACTTGGGCATGCGCTTGGCGGGGGCAACAGATCGGGTTCGACGGTGGTTAGGGGTCGCTCTGATTCCCCAAGCCGGTCTAGCAATTGGTTTGGTGCTTCATGTGACAGAAGACCCGAATTTCAGCAGCATCCGCGATCTATTTCTGGCGGTTGTTCTCACCATGGTCCTGTTGGCTGAAATCATCGGCCCCATTCTCTCGAGGATGGCTCTCCAAAAATCCGGCGACGCTGGTCAAGATAGAGAGCGTATCATTGATTTTCTGCGAGAAGACAACATCACAACATCATTGGAAGGTCCCACTCCCGAAGATGCGATCCGCCAATTAGTTGACCTCACGGTCAAATCAAATCGTATCAAAGTCCACGCGGACGAGATATTCAGACGTGTCATGGAGCGAGAGAATGAGCAGTCAACCTGCATGGGCGATGGTTTGGCACTCCCTCACGCCCGCATCGATATAGAAGAAGAGATCATTGGGGCGATGGGAATCAATGCCCGTGGCCTTAAGTTTGATGCCATGGACGGCAAGCCGGTTCACTGCATGGTACTCATCTTGACTCCAACAAACATGCCAGAGCGACACTTGGAAGTCTTGGCTGCCCTTGCCAGTGCCATTGGGACCAACCCCATGATCCAGAACGAGCTCTATCATTGTGACACGCCCGCCCACGCCTATGAACTTCTTCACGTGAACGAAGGCACTGCCGACTTCAATGCCTTTTTAGACGACGACTGATCTCATAAATAGACAAATAGGAAGTTTTCTATTCCTGCGAGCACACCATGACACAAACTCTCTACTATTTGGGTGATCCCATGTGTTCATGGTGCTTTGCCTTTCGCAAAACGATCCTTCACATCGAAGAGGAATTTACCAAAGAAGTTAATTTGCACTACGTCATGGGAGGATTAGCGAAGGACTGTGAGTTACCCATGCCAAGAGAAACCCAACACTATGTCCAAGAAAACTGGCGACAAATTGAAGCCCAAACGGACACCCGCTTCAATTGGGACTTCTGGCGAAATTGCCAACCAAGACGTTCGACCTACTTGGCTTGCCGTGCAGTTCTTGCTGCAGGGATTCAGAACCTCAATCTCAAGTCGAAAGTCTTCGCTTCCATTCAGAGGGCTTACTATAAAGAAGCTTCAAATCCATCTAACCTCGACACTTTGATGGCAATCGCACACAAATTTGCAGCAGAATTGGACGTCCAACGATTCGAGAAAGATCTTCTGTCTGGCCCGGCTGATCTCCTGTTACAAAATGACTTCAGCCTCCGAAGAAAGATAGGCGGCCACAGTTTCCCCAGCCTGATTTTGAAGACCAAAAGGGAGTCTGTCATCGTCTATGAAGGTTGGGGCAAAACCAAAGAAGTCATCACCAAACTCAAGATAGCCTTGGCTCAGTCTGAATCCAAAAACTCATGACGAAACAAGAAGAGCACCATTCTTGGTGAATGTTGCTCCCTCGTCAGCTTCTCATGCGTCGTCAAGAGGACGATACGCTACGCCCAGTAGTTCCAATCGCTTCAAATGAACTTCCAGACGTTTGCGAAACTCATCCCAATCTCGACATTCCTTGGGTGACCACAGACGCTCAGCCAAGGCGGATGCTCTGGGGTAAACCATGTAGTCTGCTTGGTCTTGATTCGGAACATATTCAGTCCAAAGATTTCCTTGTGCGCCTAAAATATGCTCCGCTTCTTTGGCCGTGAGTTCATGTGGAATGGGTTCATAGAGATACACCTTCTTGCAGGGGAGGAATCCGCCGATGGCTGGGGGCTCCGCTTTTCTGTCTTTCCCTTGGTAGTAGTCGAAATAGCAGTGAGACGTAGGAGTCATCACCACATCGTGTCCCGACTTGGCTGCAGCAATACCACCTTTGATGCCTCGCCAACTCATGACTGTGGCATTCGCAGGCAATCCACCCTCTAAAATCTCATCCCACCCAACCAGACGTTTTCCATTGGCGTTCAGGAATTTTTCCATGCGAGAAATGAAGTAGCTTTGAAGCTCATGTTCGTTCTTCAATCCTTCTTCTTTGATCCGCGCCTGACACTGAGGGCATTTCTTCCATCGGGTTTTCGGACATTCATCCCCGCCGATGTGGACGAATTCACCGGGGAATAAAGTAAAGACGTGTTTAAGAACATCCTCCAAGAACTCAAAAGTCTTTTCATTCCCAGCGCAATAGACATCCCTGAAGACACCCCACTTGGTGCCGACCTCAAAAGGTCCTTCGGTGCATGCCAGCTCTGGATAGGCTGCCAGGGCAGCCAGGGAATGCCCGGGCATTTCGATCTCAGGAATCACTGTTACGAAACGCTCTGCGGCGTAGGCAACCACTTCTTTGATTTCAGTGCTGGTGAAAAGACCACCATGAGGGCGGCCATCCCCTTGTTTGCGATCGGCAGGGATAGGGGTTTCTTTCCTCTTAGAAGACACCGTTGACAAAAGGGGATAGCCTGGCACCTCAATACGCCAGCCTTGATCCTCCGTTAAATGCCAATGGAATCGATTCATCTTGTGACGAGACAAGAGATCGATGTAACGTTTCACCGTCGCAGTCGAAGAAAAATGCCGGCAGGTGTCCAACATAAGACCCCGCCACTGAAAACGGGGAACGTCAACAATCGACACCCTTGGCCCTGTCCATTTCGTATTGGGAACAAATTGAGGTGAGTCAATTGCTGGGGGCAATAGCTGACAATAAGTTTGGCAACCATAAAAAAGTCCCGCTGGCTTAGCGGCGGTGATCAAGACTTGGCCATTGCGGGCGACAACCAGTTCATAGCCTTCTGTTCCTAGGGAACTCTCCTTGCCTGGAATCACTTGCAGAAGAATGGCGTTGTCGTGGTTCTTCCCTTTCTCTTGGGTTTTGACCGCAAGCGAAAACCCCGTCGCTGGCCTGAGGCGTTCTTTCAAGTATGAAGCAATACCCTCGGCGCCACTTCCTTGCCACAATATCACCGTGGAAGGGACGAGAGAAAACTGCCCCGTGGCCCCAGTCATTTTCATAGGTCGAGGGACTAAAGCACGCATCAAAGAAACTCGCGACGTAGCTTCTGCGGTCACGACTTTCTGCCCTGGCAATTGGCAAGGTGAAGTCAACAGGAACGCTGCGACCATGAACTTCAGAAAAGAAAACTTTATCCGTTGCATCTTGTTCTCCTTGAATCAAATTAGACCACGTCAACCCGCTGTTTCGTTTCAATGCTCTTGAGTTCGGCTTCGTAGATTTCGAGGGCTTCAGCGGCGCTCGACAAAGTCACCTGGATTGGCTCTTTCTTCTCTCGTATGCACTCCAAGAAGTAAGCAATTTCGAAATTGTAGCCCATTTCAGGGGCCAGAGTGATCACTTGAGGGTCCTGGCCGTTTGCGAAAACCATGAGTGGATTCTCACGGGCCAGATCAAAGCAAGCCGTCGCCTTCTCGAAGTTGACGGTGTAGCGCATGCTAAAGTCGTAACCCTCACTCATGCTCCACCCACCTTCCGCCGCCACGAGAGGAACATCATCATAGTGATATTGAGTCATCACATGGTCGATGGCGCCAGAATCTTTGCTGTATCCCGTCGAAGTCACAGCTTGTGGTTTGCCGAAACAATAGTTGATGAAGTCTGTGTCATGGATGTGAAGGTCAAGAAGTGCGCCACCGCATTGATCACCGTCCAAGTAGAATCGGCCACCGGGGTGAGAAACAACCCGGCGAAAAGTTGCTCCTAAGACGGCCCCATACTTCTGAGTGTGGACGACGTCATGAAGCCAATCCCAACCGGGCCAAAAGCGCATACACATGGCCGGCATGACGATGGTCTCTGCTTGTTGGGCTGCGTCGGCAAATTCCCTGGCCTCTTGGGCGGTCCGGCAAAGAGGTTTCTCTACCAGGACATGCTTCTTCGCCGCCATTGCCAAAAGAGCAAAACGTCCATGAAGTGGTGTGGGCAAACAAATGTCAACCACATCAACATCTCCTTGAGCGATCAAATCCCCCGCATCAGAAAATTTTTGAACACGGGCATAGTCAAGACCACCCTGTGCCTGTCCTTCAATGTTACCAGCGGCCTTCGTTGCTCCCGACAAGCGGGCTTCGTCAGCATCGGCTACCGCCACCACTTCAACCCCGTCCATGGCCCCATAAATGTCAATATGGGTGAGCCCCATCATGCCAAGTCCGCAAACTCCAATTTTGATCATGTCCGCTTGCTTCCCATCTCTAAGATCTTATTCATAGCTTGGCTTGTGCGCTCCAGGAGCCCTTCATTCCACGGGATCATCTCAGCCACAATGGTCTTCTCATAACCAAGGCGATGCAAAGCATTCATAACCGCAGGAAAATCAACGTCCCCTTCCAGAAGGTCACAGAATCCATCTAAAGTGCCAAGCGACTTCTTGAAGTCTTTGACGTGGACACGGCGAATTCGATGAGCCAAGATCTCGATCCAATGAACTGGATTTTGGTGATAACCCAGAAC
>WFTN01000378.1 GCA_015485455.1 Planctomycetota bacterium
GCCTTCAATCAGTTCTTGCCATCGGCTTAGTTCTGGTGTGAGTTTCATTTCCCTTTTCCCAAAAAGTCCTTAATGGAATCGAGAATGCCATTGCGATCAGCAATGCCAGAGGTCACCAAAGGGCCGCCCTCTTCAAAGTGTTGGTCGAGGTCCCGCTTGAATTGCCCACTACCATAGGCCGACTTCACCTGCCCGTAACAGAACTGGTTGCAATGGGGGATGATCTCTTCTTTGAGAAGTCGCACACACTCCGCCGAATCTTTTCCGGACCAATTATCGCCGTCAGAGAAATGGAAAGGATAGATATTCCATTCTTCGCCACCGAAGCGCTCTTCCATGATATCCCGACACAGATTGTAGGCCGAAGATATCTTTGTGCCGCCACTTTCACGCAGGTGAAAAAAGGTGTGCTGGTCAACTTCTTTGGCGGAAGCATCATGCACGATATAGGCTGTTTCAATGTTCTTGTATTGATGGCGCAACCAAAGGTCTAACCAGAAGGCGGTGATGCGAACCACCTCTTTTTGTTCAGCCCCCATGGAGCCAGAGACATCCATCATGTAGATAATGGCAGCGCTGTATTCGGGCTTCTTCTCAACTTTCCAAGCTCGGTACTTGCGATCGTCAGGCATCGGCACGATCACCGGATCATCAGGGTTGTACGTCCCTTCAGAGATGTAACGACGCAGGGCGCGCTTGTAAGTGCGCTTCATGTGACGCAAGCTCTCAGGACCCGTGCTTCTGATCCCAGTGAACTTCTGGCTCCGGCTTTCGACTTCGGCCCTACCCCGAGGCTGAATGTTCGGCAACTCCAGCTCTTCGCCCATGATCTTGGCGAGTTCTTCTAGCTCGACTTCGACTTCGAGAGCGTGCTGTCCTTCGCCTTCCCCAGCCTCTCCTGAGCCTTCCCCCTGTTGAGGATCGCCCACAGGATCACCAGGTTCCCCATCTCCGGAGCCCACACCGTCCTGTTTTTCAGTATCGAACTTGAACCGAGGCAACTCAATCTGCGGCACGGGGATCGACACGGACTTCTTGCCTACACGCCCAATAATCTCGCCCTTGGATATGTACTTCTTCAGACCACTTTTGATTTTACCTCGAACGATCTCGCGAAAACGGAAGTGATCGTGCTCGATTTTCCGAACCATGATCAGTCCTCCTTCGCGTCGCCTCTGGCAAAGATCGATGCAACATATTGCAAGATATCTGTAGCGCTTTCATCGTCGTAACCGAAGTTGTCAATGAGCCTTTGTTTCACCACTTCGATCTTGGCTTGGGTGCCCTTGTCAATCACGTTGGAAACGAGGCTTGTCAGTTTGATCGAATCCTTCTGGTCTTCAAACAACTTGAGCTCCAAAGCCCGGTGCAAGCGCTCATTGGTACGATAGTCGAATTGTTTATTTTCGACGGCAAGGGCACCAATGTAGTTCATGATCTCACGACGGAAGGCGTCTTTGCGGCTATCAGTGATGTCGATTTTCTCTTCGATTGACCTCATCAAGCGCTCATCAGGACCTTCACTTTCGCCGGTGAAGGGATTGCGAATTTTCTCATGTTGAATGAAGGCCCGCACGTTGTCCAAGTAATTGTGGCACAACCGCGAAATGGCCTCTTCGTCAGCGGAGATGGCCCGTTGCACTTCATTCTTAACGATATCTTCGTACTCTTGACGCACGTAGGTCAAAAGCTCCCGATAACGATCACGGACATCCTCGTTGGTGATGAGGCTGTGGTGAGAAAGCCCCTCTTCGAGTTCATTCATCACCATGAATGGGTTGATGTGTCCCAAATCACCTCGCACCAGGGCATTCGAGATTTTGTCCTGGATGTAGCGTGGAGAAATCCCTTCCATGCCCTCACGGGTAGCCTCTTCTTTGAGTTCCTTGATGGTGTCATCGGTGAAACCTGGAAGGGTCTTGCCATTGTAGAGCTTGACCTTTTGCATCAGGGTCAAATTCGGGCGCTTGGGTTCTTCCAGGCGCGTGAGGACAGCCCACAAAGCTGCCATCTCAATGGTATGAGGGGCGATCTTCTTGTTGACTGTTTTTGAATTGAAGTGCTTTTCGTAGATCTGGACTTCGTTTCTCAAAGTTCGGTTATAAGGCACATCGATTTTGATGGTTCGATCCCGAAACGCCTCCATCAGCTCGTTACTTTGGAGCTTCTTGTATTCTGGCTCATTGGTGTGCCCCAAGATGACTTCGTCAATCTCAGTTTGGGCGAATTTCTTAGGTTTGATGGAGTGTTCCTGAGAGGCTCCAAGGAGGTCATAGAGAAATGCAACGTCGAGTTTAAGAACTTCGATGAACTCAATGAGACCGCGATTGGCTACGTTGAACTCGCCGTCAAAATTAAAAGCCCGTGGGTCGCTATCAGAACCGTACTCAGCCAGTTTGCGATAATTGATGTCCCCAGTGAGTTCAGTGGAATCTTGGTTTTTCTCGTCTTTGGGTTGGAAGGTGCCGATCCCGCGGCGATCCTTTTCTGATATGACCATGCGGTTGACAACAACGTGATCCAAAACCCGAATCCAGTCGCCGTCATAGCGTTTCATCAATTCGTCAAAATTGCGCCGGCAGAAGGGATTCAGATTTCCTTTCACGCTGAGCTTGTAAGACCGGTCGCAGCGCGCATCGAGTTCCTTGACGATTGTCTCTCTTGGGCCCAAGGGGATAAGCTTCAGAGGCTCTTCGTTCATGGGCGACGGCTGCAGCTCTTCGCCGTCATTCATGCGCCAAGAGAAAGTGTAGAGAGCCCCGTCTGGAGACTTCGAGTACTCCTCCAAGCCTTTCTTGAACTGACGGGCCAAGGTTGACTTGGCAGAGCCCACAGGGCCGTGCAGCAGAATCACACGACTCTCAGCCCCATAACCGTGAGCTGCGGACTTCAAGACGTCAACTAAACGCATGACAGTGCCATCTAAGCCGAAGATGGCGTCTCGACCATCGCCATAAACATCGCTGAAGAAACGATACCTGACTTTGTGCTCTTTATGCTCGGTATATTCGTCGTAGCCGTGAGCCACGACCATATCGTAAACCCGCTGAAAGGCGTTCCGAATGATGAGGGGATTGTTGTAAGCCTTGTTCAGGTACTCATGAAAAGTACCGGTCCAATTGAGATCCTGAAAAGTTTCGGTGTCCACTTCATCACGGACCAAGCTCAACAACTGTTCTGCACCGCTCATAATCTTCTCCCCTTAATCTATCGCGATTCTCGCACGACTACGATCCTCGCCTGGTCTCGCGCAGAGCATCCAAGAATGCCTGCATGTCTGACGCCAATGGCGCCTCATAAACAACGCTCTCCCCAGTTAAGGGGTGCGTGAATCCTAAAGTCGTCGCATGAAGTGCCTGACGATCCAGTAATTTCCTGTTTGCCGGGTCTCCAGCCGCCAGAGAAGCCAGATCACCAAAGGTGATACGATGGCGACGGCCATAAAGTCGATCGCAGGCAATGGGATGTTTCAGACTTTCGAGATGGACACGAATCTGATGAGTACGCCCACTCTTAGGAAAGCAACGTACAAGGGTGAAGTTGTTAAATCGCTCCACCACTTCGAACCGTGTGTAGCTGGCTCGGCCATGGTCCACGATTGCCATTTTGATGGGGTTCTTAGGGTGGCGGCCGATAGGCTTGTCCACCACATACTCGTCGAACTCCATCACCCCTTCCGCTATAGCGGTATAAGTCTTGGAAACTTCCCGATCATGAAATTGACTGGTCATGGAATAGTGAGCCCGGTTCGTCTTGGCGACACAAAGCACCCCAGTGGTATCCCGATCTAAACGATGCACGATCCCAGGCCTGAGGGGGCCAGCAACGTCCGATAATTGCTGAAAATGATGAGCAAAGGCGTTGGCCAGTGTGCCCGTGCGATGGCCAGCACCAGGATGGACAGGAATAAAGGGCTCTTTGTTAATCACCAGAATGGATGCGTCTTCGTGAAGAATCTCCAAGGGGAGATCTTCTGGCAACAAGAAGTCCTCTGGGGGCGGTGGCTCCGATAGGACATCCACCTGATCACCCTCGCGAATCTTGTAAGAAGGCTTCACCACCTCTCGGTTCACCTTGATTGAACCTAATTTAATCCCCTCTTTGATTCGGCCTCGGCTATTCCAATCCAGGCGTTCATTGAGGAAGAGATCCACGCGAGTCCCGGCTTCCAGCGCAGTTACGAGGAAGCTTTCGCCCTGTATTTCTGGTTTTTCTTCATTGCTCATGACCAAAGTCTCCTGGATTTCAGCCCAATGAACCAGGATATCTCCCAGGAAAATCGCGCTAAATCCATCCTCTTCCTTTATTTATACTCGGCATTAGGGGGATCTCAGTGAATGGAATTCGAAAGAAGTGCATTTTTTTGCAGTCCAAATTTGAAAGCGAAATCCCTCAAAACTCCTCCCAAGGCACGATTTGGCGGATTTCAGGGTCCATTTACCGGTAAAAAATGGCAAAAGCAAACTGCGGAAATGTGGACTCTGTCCAACCCGACTGGTATCGTCCGGCCTGCCACGGAATTCCGTCGCGTCTAGCCCCTGAGCCCGGCTGGCCCGTGACGCCGTAGCAGTCGGCTTGAATTGACCATGATTACGCTTGGGACGCACATGGTTAACCAAGTCGAAAGCGCGATGGTGTTACCCCCTAAGCACCAGGCGCCAAGTACCTTTTTTCCCCTTGTGGTCGAAGCGTTTGCATCGACGACGTCCCGGTCGCTTCGGCGATCTGTTTAGTACGCCGCATAGGTGGGGTCTGCCCCCATGTGGCAAGTCGAAGAAAGTTCGGTTTGAGTTCTCGGTCACGGCCGAAATTTCGTTCAAGGGTTAGACAAGGACGTGCCTCGCTTTATTTAGGGGCCAACAAATATCACTATGATCCAGCGCTCCATTTTTGCTCTCATGGCCACCATCATCACATCGTTCATGCTATTCACTGTTCTTGCCTCTTCGGCGCTCGCCGGACAGCAAGACATCGAACAAATGCGGAAACAATTCCGCAAGCTTGAACGCGACCAGGTTAAGTCAAAAGAGAAAATCGCTCAGCTCCAAGCGAAGCTCGAAAAGAAGAAGTCTGCCCTCCGCAAGAAGCACGAAGCAGCTTTTAGCTTCGAGGTGCAAAAATCCACTGCGGCCAAAA
>WFTN01000379.1 GCA_015485455.1 Planctomycetota bacterium
AGTCAGGCTCGACCACTCTTATGCGGCTGGTTCAACGCTACCTTTCTTCAGCCCTCCTCAAAAACGGCTTGTTCACTTTTGTCGTCTTAGCTGCCATCATCACTATGATGGTTTTCTCCATGGTTGCTCTACGAGAGTCCATGAGTTTCCTCACATTCGCAGCCTTGCTTCAGGTCGTTGGCCTCCTGACAACCACACAACTCCAGGTCCTCATCCCCCTTACAGCCCTCATCGCTTCCATCTGGACTTACAGTCGTTTTCAAGCAGATGGAGAAATCACCGCTATGCGGGGGGCGGGAGTCTCTTTGCGCAACATCGTACTTCCCGCTGTCATCATCGGTGCCGGTGCTTCGACGTGCTTGGTGATTTTAGAAGATCAGATCATACCGTCTGCCCACTACACCCAAAGAGTGATCGGCAAGCGGTTTCTCGCCGCCAGTATCGATCGCTTCTTAGAAGACGATCGCAATTCAATCCAGGACCGAAGATTCAAGTGCCGGTGGGACGCTGTCACAAGAGATGAAAACGGTCACCCCATGTTGGAAAATTTCACTGTTGCAGAATTAGGGCGATTGAACGACGGGATCCCCGTTTTTACTCGGGCTCAAAGGGCTGAGCCTTGGCTCGACGTTGACGGAGGCGACCTCATCCTTGACCTCCACGACGTCACCTATTCGACCATTGGTGCCAGTCAATCCATGCGCATTGCATTAGACCTCTCTGCTATTTCAGAAGAACCAGCACCGAGACGAAAAACGAAGCACTTGGGATACGACGAACTATTCACCAAGTCGAAACGAATGGGAAAACAAAAGGACGGCCTGAAAGCGCAAATCGAGCTACATGGGAGAGCTGCCACCGCCCTTTCTGCCACCCTGTTTGCAGTCTTAGGCTCTCTTTTAGGCGTCATTCTGGTGATGAAGAACAGAGCCTACGTTTTCGTGATCGGCTTCCTCTTGGTCTTGGGCCTTCACTATGCACCGAATTTCATCGGTCAATCATTGGGGAAAAACGGCGTGCTCTCTCCAGCCATTTCTATGTGGCTTGGAGACCTCACCATCATCTGTGCCATCCTGATTGCGGGACGAAGGGCGAGGCATAAATGAAACTCATTGATCGTTATATTCTCAAACTCTTCGCCGGGGCTCTTGCTGCGACCTTCGTCTTCATGATGGGGCTCTACTTCATTTTGCATTTCTTAGCCCACGTGAAACATCAAGATGACGCCGCGGTGAGTTTCGCCGCCAATGGCCATTCTCTTTTCTCCGGGCTTTGTCGTTATTACATGGTTCACATGCCTGAAGTGGCAGCTATGTTCGGACCCTATGCCATACTCTTTGCCGCCATGTTCACCCTTCATCACTTGAACCAGAACAATGAGTTGGTGCCGATGTTTTCCGTAGGCGTTTCCCAATTCAGGCTCGCTCTGCCAATCATTATAGGGGCCATGCTTGTTAGCGCTGCCTTGGTGGGAATCAGAGAATATGTGATTCCTGCAAACGCTCGAGAAATGGTCCTCATCAGTCGAATGATGCGGGGGAAAGACAATCCTAAATTCGACAAACTGGAACTCATAGTCGACCCCATTGGCAACGTTTTTGAGGCCAAGGAATGGGATGGCAGCAAGCTCCAGCTCAATCGCGTTTCCATGCTTCCAGCTCTTGGGACGAAAGTCGTCACCTTCGACTATTTAAGATGGACTCAATCTCCGGGTTCACATGGGTACTTTGTGCCGTCCCCCGGCTCGTCTCTAACAGTGGAACAATTCCGAGGCGTTTCGAATTTAAGCCTGCACGATATTCGTGATGAAAATCGGGTCACGCGACGAAGCTCCTATGCTGAACTCAAGGAGCAAAGTGAACGCAAACCTAAGAATCGCCAGCTTGCCATCATGATGCACGAACATGTGTCGTACGCGTTTACTCCTTTGGTTTTGCTCTTGTTTGGGCTTCCTTTGGTCTTGAGGCGCAAAGAGAAGAGTATCTTTGTGGGTCTGAGCGTCTGCTTAGCCTTATCCCTATCCTACTTCTCCCTCAATTTGGCCTTGCAGCGACTGGGTAGCAAGAGCCAGTTCTTAGATCCTCTTTTAGCGTCCTGGTTGCCCTTAATTATTTTCGGATCTATCGGTCTCATCTTATTTGAACGAAGTCGCAGATAAGGCACTTCCATTACACCAAGGAAGACTTGGCTTCTTTTCTTAATTGAGACAAGAGATTGAGGGCTTCCAAGGGAGTCATGCTATTGAGATCGAGTGAGGCAATTTTCTCGGTCAATGGATCGGGCCGAAAGCCAAATAAATCGAGTTGCAAGGACTCTCCTGCTTGGGCGGGTATTGCTTCCTTCGTCAATGGAATCTCTTGCTCCATTGATCTTGGCTCAAGTTCTGGAGATTCCTGGGATTCCAGGTCGTTTAGAATCGACTTGGCATTGTTGAGTACCTCTTCAGGGATTCCCGCGAGTCTGGCGACATGAATGCCATAACTCTTGTCGGCGCAACCCGGAACGATCCGGTGCAGAAAGACGATTTCTTCTCCCAGTTCGCGAACCGATACGTTGTAGTTCACCAAGCCGTCGAAGATACCCTCGAGGCGGGTGAGCTCATGGTAATGAGTGGCAAACAGCGACTTCACGCCACGGGTACAAAGATGCTCCGTAATGGCCCATGCCAAAGCCAAGCCGTCATAGGTACTGGTGCCTCGTCCCACCTCATCCAAAATCACCAGACTGCGACTGCTCGCATTGTTCAGGATGTTCGCCACCTCAAGCATCTCAACCATGAAGGTCGAACTACCTGCTGCCAAATCGTCACTGGCACCCACCCGCGTGAAGATACGATCGACCAAGCCTATGCGTGCGGATTTCGCCGGCAAATAAGATCCAATTTGACTCATTAAGACAAGAAGAGCCGTCTGCCGAATGTAGGTCGACTTACCGGCCATATTAGGCCCAGTAATTAACATCAGACGGCCCTTTGTCCCCAAGTCAACATCATTGGGAACAAAAGGTTCTGGGGTTCCCATGCGCACGAGCACAGGGTGTCTTCCTTCTTTGATGTCAATCACATCGTCGTCCACGACATCGGGACGGCAATAGTCGTCGTCAATGGCAAGGCGAGCCATGGATTGTAAAGTATCGACAGTGGCTACCAGGAAACCCAAGGTCTGAAGATCATCGAGACGATCTGACGCGGCCCTTCTGAGGCTTTCAAATATTTCCAACTCCAGTGCCTTGGATTTGTCTTCGGCGTTCAGAACTTTGTCTTCATACTCCTTGAGCTCTGGCGTGATGTAACGCTCCGCATTCTTGAGAGTCTGTTTGCGAATATAGCTCGCCGGAACTTTGTCTTTGTTCCCATTGGAGACTTCTAAGTAGTAGCCAAAGACTTTGTTGAATCCGATCTTGAGATTGTGGATCCCTGTGGCTTCAATCTCCCGGGCTTGGAAACCCGCGATAAATCCTTTTCCCTCCCGGCCAATAGCACGCAATTCGTCGAGCTCGTTGTTGTACCCCTCTTTGATCACCCCCCCATCACTCAAATTGAGAGGAGGAGATTCCACCAACGCTTCGTCCAAAAGTACGCTCAAGTCTTGGGTATTGGGAGCGCCTTCAAAGGTCTCACGCAAAAGGGAGGATGAGGAGCTTCCTACCAACTTGAGCACCAAGGGAACTTGCCGGAGTGTTTGCCTCAAGGCTCCCAGATCTCGGGGGTTCGCGCGTCCACATCCCAGCCGCCCTGAGAGGCGTTCAAGATCAAGGATCTCTTGAGATTCAGACCTGACGTCATCGAGCACGTCTTGGTTGTCCAAGAACCACGCGACGGCGTCTTGACGATCCTTGATGGCTTCACGATTGAGAAGCGGTGCTAATATCCACTGTTTAAGAAGCCGCGAGCCCATGGCTGTTTTGCAACGATCCATCACCCCCAAGAGCGATCCCCGCCGCTCGTTTTCACGTCCAGCTCGGACCAATTCAAGTGCGACCCGAGAGGTACGATCAATGATCATGCCCTTCTTCGATAGATCGCAGCGAATCTTACGGACCTGACCGATAGCTCCGCGCTGGGTTTCCTCCAAGTAATCAAGGATGGCTCCTGCGGCTCCAATGGGAAAGCTCTCCTGGTCGATTCCGAATCCTTCCAGATTTTTGGTACCAAAGTGCTTGTTCAGGCAGCGCAAAGCAGAATCGACTTCAAAACACCAGTCAGGGCGACTGCTGACCACCCAAGACTCTGTTTTTCCTAATTTTTGACCGGCCTCCGTTTCATGGAGCCACGTTTCTGGCACCAGACACTCTGATGGTTCCAAGGCATCCAAGGCATCAAAGACTTCCTCTTCGCTACAAGGACGGGTAGCAAAATCGCCAGTGGAAAGATCGATCCACGCGATTCCTCCGTCCGCGAGCGCCACGAGATAGTTGTTGTCTTTTGAATCAAGAGAATCGTCTTCTGTTAAAGTACCGGGAGTAATGATACGTGTGATATCTCTTTGGACGATCCCTTTGGCTTGGGAAGGATCTTCCAGTTGGTCACAAACCACAACTTTTTCGCCCATCTCTACGAGTCGCTTGATAT
>WFTN01000380.1 GCA_015485455.1 Planctomycetota bacterium
ACATGCCAGGGCGGTGGAGGTCGTTATGAAGGCTGCGGCTCAAAAATATGGTGATGGGGCCGATGAAGACCAGTGGGCTATGGCGGGATTGCTCCACGACGCGGATTACGACCAATGGCCAGAAGACCATCCCCATCGCATAGTGGCTTGGTTAGAGGAAAAGGGCGAAAACGGAATGGCCCATGCAATTTCTGCCCACTACACAAAATGGGGCGTCTCTTATGAGACAGCCCTCGACAAGGCTCTGCTCGCCTGTGACGAACTCACTGGCTTTATCGTTGCCTGCTGTCTGGTTCGCCCAGAAGGAGTGGCCACGCTGAAGCCTAAAAGCGTCAAGAAGAAGTTAAAAACCAAATCCTTCGCTGCCAAAGTTGAGCGTGATGAGGTGGTGGCTGGCGTTGACATGCTTGGGGTGGATTTGGGAGAGCACATCCAATTCATCATCGATGCCCTGAAACCCCATGGGGAGGAACTCGGGATAGCCGGTAGCAAGAGGGATTAGTTCTCGGAACGATTTTGAGACATCGACATTAAGAATGTTGGCGTTTCATGAATGAGGATGGCCAATCATCTCTTCACTAAATGCTTGCAATTCAGACTCCAGCTGTTCCGCTGTGATACAGTTCAGCTTGAGCAGGGTTTCACCCAAAGGTGGTCGCGTCTCCAATTGAATCTTGAGGAGTTTGACCAAGTCGTCGACTTCCATGAACCCAAGCTCAATGGCGAGGTCGCCAAACAAGAGGTCTGGTTGTTCCCGGCTTCCGGCTTGGATGCGATCCGCTTGAAGTCGCAAGATGTTAAAAATCTCATTGATGTTTAGGATCTCATGACGCAGAGCGATCCTTCCAAGTGGTTGCTGGTTGTTTCTTTGGTCTTCAAGTGCGGCCACAATGTCGCCTTTCGTGACAACTCCGCGGGAAACCAAGAATTCGCCGATTCTCATACCTGAAACTCCGAAAATCTATCCTGTGGTGTAGGAATCAACACCTGCGTGATGCCTACTCATTCTGTTAAGGGAATTGTTGTTGCCTTTTTTGAAGAAAAGAAAAAGAAACATAAAATTTTCATCGACCACTTACAGAATGGAACCTGATATCTTCCTTGAAGAATCTATAAAGGTGAGGTGTTTGGCTGGTTAAGCGTCAGGAAAGACGAGATGTAGGAATTTTGGGACGCTTGGGTGTTGGAGGCTCATGGAATGCCACACCTAAAAAAACAACCCTCGCAACTCGTTAGAGCTGCGAAGGTTAAGAGCGGGTGATGAGATTTGAACTCACGACAATCAAATTGGCAAAGAAGACCACCGCTGCCCTCACGGTGTCCATGCTCTTAGGCACATGCCGGCCCCAGGTACAAAATCCCAGCCTCCTCTATCCAGAGTAAGCACGAAGGTTCGTACTAAACGGGCTGGGACAGATGTTTAATGGGGCACGACTGGCAATGAAACGCCGACAGGTTGCTGTTTGCAATGTTGGTGAGAGAAGGCCCAGGAGCGGTAAATCTAAGAATCTTCTTTGCCGACTTGAAACTCTTGGCGCATCCTCAAGGCAAGCTTCGGGACGCGTGTTCAGATCTTGTCGATCACCTCATCGGAGTGAGAGTACCGCCATTGCCAGGCGATCCGCAACTTCCGCTGTGATCATTGGTTCCGTTTACCCTTACGTTTACTATCATCTCTGGGGGATTTGCGCTGTTCCATGGGATATCAAGGGACAGAGCATCAGATTGCGAAAGCGTAAATTTTGCTCGGTACCTGTTGCCCGGGAATGCCCCAGGTTCTTCTGGCAAGAGGTTGAAATTCAGGTCGCTAAAGGTCACAGAATTGCCATTGATTCCGTAGTCGAAAGTGCCCGTCAGCGTGCTTCCAACTTGAGTTCCAGAAAAACTTGCGCTTCGGCTTCCTCCATTTGTTCCTGATATGCTGACACTTTGTGCATTGGATATTCCGCACAACACTATCAAAGCAATCATTGATCGTAGGATCGTCTTCACCTTCTTCCTCCTTGGTTAAACAAATCGATCGCTCTGGACCTTCCTCGGCGATTTCTTTCGGAAACCACATTCTCTGTCAAAGTGGAGAATGACGGCCTGCCTGTCTCGTAGAATGGCGCAAAGTCACGAAAATGCTCGATGTCGTTGTCGTGCCAGTAATTGATATTCTTGATATACTGTTCGTGGGTCCTTGGTTGCTTTGAGAATGGAGCTGCCTCTACAACTTTTCTAATTTTGGCTTCTACTTCCGCGCCATACCTATCGATGATGTCTTGCGGAGTTCCGACACCATTCCGCAAGCATTTGCCGGTGAAATCCCAGGCGTCCATTGCTTTTTCTTCGTCATCCAAGAGCTCGGTGTATTGGAGCAGGGTGTATAGGTGACCTTTTCGCGCCGCTACTACATACTTATCTTTGTCGAGCCGCTTGGGAGTCTTGATCTTCTTCTTCAAGAAATTTCGAGCTTTCTTTCTTCGGATTAGATCGATCTTTTCTTGTCTCAGGCGTGCGTTGTCTAACTTCAAAGACTCTATTTCTGCCTGCAGCCGTTTGCCTCTGGCAACAATCGCACTCATTTCTCCACGCAAACGATTCAAATCTGCCCTTAGGGTGGAGTGGTCTGACCTTGCGGCCGTGACATGTTCGTCAAGAGCAGGACCTTGAACAATTTCAATGTGTGAAATGTGGTTGTCTTCTGCGCTGGCAGATTCCCTTCCAACAACAAACGTTGATGGCAAAAGGACTAACATTGTAAGAACAAAAAAAATGCGCTTTGTTCCGTAGTTTGCTTCGGGATTCGACATGGTACGTTTGATCCTGAAAGTGTTGATATAGCTCCCCGAAAACCACAGAAGGAGCCGTATCACTGTCCGACATGAAGTGCCTATGACTTGAGTTGACAGTGTCTAAGCTAATACCGAAGGCGAACCATCCCGTCGGGTGGCGGTCGCTTCATCGAGTTGTGTTCAAGTTGCCTGCAAGGAGTGTTGACATAGACCATTCATGTCTTTCATTTCACTACCTAATTATGCGAATCAGAGCTTGGAAGTTGCCAGCCAAAAATCCTCGGCAAAATAGGACTAAGCCGTTTGGCTTAATTTGGTGACAGTTTCAATTCTATTCGCCGTGCCGTTCTTGTGGTCAGACTCCTGTGTCCGACCGCTCTCTTTCGGCGCAGTTAAACACGGGGACAAATAGTCTGCAACAAGAAATTTGAATTTTTATTCAACTTTCTTCAAAGGAAATTCGTATGCGGTCGGTGCACGAAGATCCAATTGATTGCAATGCGGCCCACGCTGTGATTGACGTCAACGACCTGGAGTAGAA